>CAKRPM010000176.1 GCA_934378025.1 uncultured Eubacteriales bacterium
CTATAAAACAAAGGGCAATCTGAAAAAGCTGCGGGGAGACACGGCATATCTGCACCGAATGATTGACGCCAATATCGAGGGGTATCGCGCCCTCAAAAAGGCCGGGCACGAAATTCTGCCCAAAAGCGATGAAAATTTTGAAGGCGAGGCATACCGCAAAACCTGTCTGCGCTTTTTTAAACTGATGTGCGCAACAAGTCTCGGGAAAACATGCGCCTCGGATCACGCCATGAACGCGACGGAGGAGATGAGCGCTTTAAATCGGGATATCAAACAATTCTTTGAGGAAAACGGCGCCGAGTACCCGGTATGGCAGGCGCTTGAAAAGGAATGTGAGGGGTATTTAACATGACAGCACCCGGGGCAGCGGGGCTTCGGCACGGTCGGTATGGGCGTGATTTCGGCAGTGCTGTCGGCCGTTATGACAATACTTGTGCACTGATTACGGAGGAGAAACAATGCGGTTTGAAACACTGGGAAATTCACAAAATCCCGCCATACTCTTTTTCCATGCCATGGGCGTAACAGGGGCGAGCAGCCGCCCGCCGGCGCGGTATTTGCAGGATCGATACTTTTGTATTCTTCCGACGTCTACGGTGTACTGTGCGGGACAAAAGTATCTTAGCAAGGCGGATGAGGTGCGGCAGACGGAAGCATTTTTGCGGGAGCAGGGGGTAAAGAGCCTTGCCCTGGTCGTCGCCTCGTCCATCGGAGCCGACCTTGCGCTGGCGTTTTTGACGCAAACGGCGCTGTCGGTGGATCATGTTTACTTTGACGGCGGACAGTTCGCCCAAATCGGGAAAAGCACGCGTCGGCTGATGACGCCGCTGTTGTATTGGGCGATTAAGAGTCTGGATTGGTCAAAGGGCAAAACGCTCAAAAAGATCATGTGGTGCGATGATGAGGCTATCAAGCCGTATTTTATCGCCGCGGCCAAAGCGCTCCGATACGGCAATCTGCGCAGGCAGCTTTCGGACAGTTTGGAGAAGGCGCCTTTTCCGCCGCTTTCGCAAACGCTGCAAAGAAATACTTTTTTTGCGTTCGGCAGTGCGGAGGATCACTTTAAATATCGGGAGGCGGTGATGAAAGCCTATCCGTATGGTCACTATCCGGTATTTGAGGGCGAGCGCCATCTGCAGTTTCAAATCCGCGATCCGCAGGGCTTTGCGGCAATGCTTTCTTCCATTATAGAAAAAAATGTGCTGCCCGAGCGTGCGGCGCTGAAAATGTGATTTTAAAAAACAGGAGTCTTTCACGATGCATGAGTACTACCGAAAAAACCGAAACAAGCTGCAAAAGACAATGAAAGGCTTTTTGGCCTTGGTGCGGGCGGAGCTGGAAAGCGCCGCGGGTAAAGAATATGACGCCGCATTTGAGGAAATGTGGGCGATCTATGAGCGGGATATGCTGGAACGCTTTCCCTATATCGGCGGCGATCGTGCGAGCGGCACGAAAAACCTGAGCGAGGCATACATGCTGGTTGCCATGGGCGAATATTTAAAGAAATACGGCATGGAAATGGAGGAAATCGGGCAAATCATGACGCTGGCGTATGAACGCCGCATGCTCAAAATGCCCGCCCTTGCCCGTAAAATCATGGGCAGGATGTTTACCAATCCGAAAATTCTGCAAAAAATGTTTTTGAAAAAAGACGCGAAAAACAAAGCTAATGCCGCCGAAAATCCCGGCAGCTTTGAAACCGAAACGCAGATCCCGCCGGAGGACGGTTACGATTTCAGTTATCACAATCTGGTTTGTCCGCTTTCCGATTTTGCAAAGCGGTACGGATACGGGGCGTATATGCCGTATCTTTGCAATCTTGATTATGTCATGTTCGGCATTTTGGGGGCGCCGCTGTTTCGGGAGCAGACCTGCTTTGAGGACGGCTATTGCGATTTTAAGCTGAAGGTGGGGGCAAAACCGATGTCCTATCGGCCGCCGGTATTTTCACAGGGAAAGGGATATAAATAACAATGTTTTGGGATAGAGTGGCATGGATCTACGACCTTTTTGCCAACGTTATGAACCGAAAGGCAAATCAAGCGCTGTGCATGGCGGTGGAAACGCTGATCTCTCCGAGTGATGAGGTGTTGGAATGTGCCTGCGGCACCGGCCTTTTGACCGGCGTGATCGCGCCCCGCTGCAAAAGCCTGTTGGCAACGGACTTTTCCGAAAAAATGCTTAAGCGTGCGCAAAAGAAATGCGGAAAATACGGCAATGTGCAATTTGAGTCGGCCGATATTCTGCAGCTTTGTTATGCGGATGAGCGCTTTGATACGGTGGTGGCGGCCAATGTTATTCACTTATTGGCGCAGCCGGAGCGGGCCCTGCGCGAGCTGGAGCGCGTTTGTAAACCCGGCGGAAAAATCATTCTTCCGACCTATATGAATGGGACGGAGTCCGGCAAAACCAACACGGTTTCCGACATGATCGGCAAAGCGGGCGTGGATTTTAAACGGAAATTTACCCCAAGCAGTTATCGGCAGTTTTTAGAGCGTTGCGGGTACGAAACGGTCCGTCTTTTGCTGTGCGAGGGCAAAATTCCGTGTGCGGTGGCGGTTTTGCAAAAAAGCGATCATAAAAACGTATAAAAAATATCGGGCGCCGCCCGGGAAAATAACGGCGCGGGATATGATTTTATCAAAATGTTCGAATCTGTTTGGATTCGGGGAAAGAGGTGCTCCAAGTGAAATATAACGGTATGCCCTTTGGCATGTGGACGCTGTTTGCCGCTTCCTTTCAAAAACAGCTGACGGCGGTATTCGGCTATGACGCGGCTGCGGCAAAGACTATCATTAAAACGGCCAAACCGAAATATAAAGCCATCATCCGCGATCTGCCGGAATTTGAAAAGGAAGATCGGTTTAAAATGAATGTTGTCAATGCAGCGCTGCTCGGCGCCGTGATTTTATCTATGCCCGAGCGCCCGGATGTGGCGCGGTTGACAGAATATTATGCCAACGCCATGATGACGGCGCCGATGCGGTGGTTCTGCCGCAAAAGCGGGAAACGCAAATTCACCCCAAAAGATATCGACGGGATGAAAGCGACCGCCGCCCTGAAAGCGGCCGACCGCAATCCGTATTCTTGGAATATGGATTTTTACGAATATGCGGACGGCAGCGGCTATGAGGGACGCTTTACAAAATGCGGGATCTGCGTTTTGATGAAAAAGCTCGGACTGTACGATCTCACGCCCGCCATGTGCCATTTGGACTACACCATGAGCGAGGCAGGCGGCGCCGCGGAATTTGTGCGGGAATATACGCTTGCCGCCGGCGGCCCCTACTGCGATTGCGGCTATAAGAGGAAAAAGGTATGACAAATTTTAATGATATCGGAATTTCACACACCCCGGATTTGCCGCGGATCAAAAAGCTGCTGTCCATCGGCTTGTTTGCCTCTGTGCTGCATCTTGTCGGCGATATGATCCTCGGCTGGGGGACGGAGGA
>CAKRPM010000177.1 GCA_934378025.1 uncultured Eubacteriales bacterium
GCATTGAACAGCAAATGAAAGTTATTGCCGAAAACGGTTCGCTGGGGGCTTTTCTCGGCATGTTGACCGATTCGCGCAGCTTTTTGTCCTATGCAAGACATGATTATTTTCGCCGCATTGCCGCCGATTTGTTGGGACGGTGGGTGTCCGACGGCGAATATGATCGGCAAAGCGCTGCCGCATTGGCGCGTAAAATCAGCTATGAAAATATAAAGGAGTGGATCGGAGCATGAAAATGACGTTTCGTTGGTACGGCGAAAACGACCCGATAACCTTGGACAAAATCGCACAAATCCCGGGTATGAGCGGGATTGTATCCGCGGTTTACGACGTAAAGCCGGGCGGTGTTTGGAGCGTTGCGAGCATTGAAAAAATCAAAAATGACGCGGCGTCGCACGGGCTTGATTTCGAGGTGGTCGAAAGTGTGCCCGTACCGGAAGAAATCAAACTGGGCACAAAAAACGCGCCGCAGTTGATCGAAAACTATTGTGAAAATGTGCGCCGATTGGGCGCTGCGGGGATTCGCTGCATTTGCTATAATTTCATGCCGGTGTTTGATTGGCTGCGCAGCGAGCTGGCGCGTCCGCAGGCAGACGGCGCCAATGCCCTGGCGTACGACGATCAAACCGTTAAGGCGATGGATCCGCTGAAAAGCGAGCTTTCCCTGCCCGGGTGGGATCAGAGCTATACCAAGGACGAGCTGCGCGGTTTAATTTCCGCCTATCAGTCTTTGGGCGAGGACGGCCTGTGGCGTAATTTGGAGGTTTTCTTAAAGGCGGTCATTCCGGTGGCGGAGCAGGTCGGCGTCAATATGGCCATTCATCCGGACGATCCCCCTTGGGGGATGTTCGGGCTGCCGAGAATTATTACCAATCGGCAAAATCTCGAGCGTATGTTTCAATTGGTGCCCAGTCGCAACAACGGACTGACCTTTTGTACCGGTTCGCTGGGTGCCGATCCCGAAAACGATTTGACGGCCATGGCACGCTGCTTTGCCGAGCGGATTCATTTTGTTCACTTGCGTAATATCAAGCATACGGGCGTGCGCCGCTTTGAAGAGGTGGGACATCCGAGCGCGTGCGGTTCGATTGATATGTACGGGGTTGCAAAGGCGCTTTGCGACAGCGGATTTGACGGTTATGTGCGCCCTGATCACGGCAGAATGATTTGGGGCGAGCAGGGCAGATATGGGTACGGCTTGTTTGATCGGGCGCTGGGCGCCACGTATCTCACCGGCCTTTTTGAAGCAATTGAAAGGAGCAAACAATGAAAAAGGTGATTGTAATTACCGGTGCGGGCGGTGTGCTTTGTTCGGGCTTTGCCGAATTTTTGGCAGCCGAGGGACATGCGGTAGCACTGCTTGACATTAACGAAACGGCGGCCCGTCAGACGGCGCAGAAAATCGTTGACGCGGGCGGCAAGGCAAAGGCCTACGGCTGCAACGTTCTGGACAGAGAGAGTCTGGAGACGGTGCATGCGGCCATTTTGAAGGATTTCGGCAAATGCGACATTTTGATCAACGGTGCGGGCGGCAATCATCCGAAATGCACCACCGCCCACGAAACCTATCAGGCGGGCGATGAATGTGAAAGGGAGCTGTTGACCTTTTTTAACATGGATCAGGCCGGCTTTGATTTTGTATTTGATTTAAATATCAAGGGCGTGCTGCTGCCCAGTCAGGTCTTTATGGCGGATATGTTGGGCAAAGAGGGCTGCTCGGTACTCAATATCTCTTCGATGAACGCCTATCGGCCGCTGACAAAAATCCCGGCATACTCTGCCGCCAAGGCGGCGGTCGGCAACTTTACGCAGTGGTTGGCCGTGCATTTTGCCGCACAGAAAATCCGTGTCAACGCGATTGCACCCGGATTTTTTGTGACCCATCAAAATCGTGCGCTGCTCTTTCATGAGGACGGCAGCAAAACGCCGCGTACCGAGAAAATTTTGGCCGCCACGCCGATGGGACGGTTCGGCCGCCCGGAGGAACTGTGGGGTGCGGTGGCATTTTTATTGGATGAAGAAAAATCCGGCTTTGTGACCGGTGTGACCGTTCCGGTGGACGGTGGATTTTCCGCATATTCGGGGGTGTAATTTATGAAGATCTATGCTTTTGCAGATGAGGCAAGCCCGCTGATCGATCAGCAAATCGAGGCGATGCGTCAAAACGGCTTGGACGGACTGGAGGCCCGCAAGGTGGACGGGGTCAACGTTTCTCTTTTATCGGACGCCAAGGCCAAGGAAGTGAGAAAAAAGCTGGATGATGCCGGGCTTTGCGTTTGGTCCGTCGGCTCGCCGATCGGCAAGATTGATATTGAAAAAGACGATTTTACGGCGCATCTCGAAAAATTCAAGCGCACCATGGAAATCGCCGATATTTTGGGGGCGAAAAACATTCGTCTGTTTTCCTTTTTCACCCCGGCTGAAACCCGCGGGTCATATCGTGATGAGGTGATCGAGCGGCTGGGTGAATTTGTGCGTTTGGCGCAGGGAAGCGGCATTACGCTGTGCCATGAAAACGAAAAGGGCATTTACGGCGATCTGCCCGAGCGATGCCTGGAAATTCACAAGGCGTTGCCCACACTGCGCGCCGTGTTCGACCCGGCCAATTTTGTCCAGTGCGGCGCGGATACGCTGGCGGGCTGGAAAATGCTTAAACCGTATGTAAAGTATCTGCATATCAAAGACGCATTGACCGACGGCAGCGTTGTCCCCGCGGGGAAAGGCGCGGGCAACGTTCGCTGCATTTTGGAGGATTATCTGAAAAGCGGCGGCAGCTGCGTAACCGTGGAACCGCATTTAAAAGTCTTTGACGGATTGTCCGAGTTGGAACAAACGCAAGCGCACGGCGCCGTTGGGACAACATATCATTATGCTTCGGGTTCAGAGGCCTTTGCGGCGGCAGTCTCGGCGTTAAAAGAATTATTGTAAGTTTTGATTGTGGCCGGGGAGCCCCAAAGCGTATGAAGATCAATACTTAAGAGCCGGCGGCTTTGAAGAAAGGGAGGAAACAGCAATGTCAGAAAAAATCAAACTCGGAATTATCGGAATCGGCAATATGGGTTCGTCCCATGCCAAAAAAATCATGGCGGGGCAATGCCCCGATTTTGAGCTGGTCGCCGTGGCGGATAGTAAGCCCGAAAGATTAGCGTGGGCGAAGGAAAATTTCGGCGAGCATATTGACTGCTTTGAAAATGCCGAAGCGATGTTGGACAGCGGAAAAATAACCGCCTGCATGATTTGCGTGCCGCACTATGATCATCCGAAATATGCCATGGCTTGCATGGAGCGCTCGATACATGTGATGGTGGAAAAGCCCGCGGGTGTATATACGGCGCAGGTGCGCCAAATGAACGAGTGCGCCGCCCGCCATCCCGAGGTGGTGTTCGGCATGATGTTCAATCAGAGAACCAACTGCATTTACCGCAAAATGCGTGAATTGGTGC
>CAKRPM010000178.1 GCA_934378025.1 uncultured Eubacteriales bacterium
TTGACGCTTTGTACAGCGAACTGCAAAATGCCACGCGAACCGATCTCCAAGGGGCAGGTAAAATCATTTCCGACTATACCTGGCAATTTTATTTTATTGCACCGCAAAGCATTATGAAGCAGTACCGTGCGGGAAAAAATCTATCCTTGCGTTTTACAGCCGTCGGTACAAAAACATTGGATGCTACCATTATCACACTGCATGAGGACGGAGAGAATTGTTTGGTCGGCGTTCAGTGCGACACCTTAGAGCCGGAACTGCTCAACGATCGGATTCTTTCGGCGACGGTTGTGGTGAAAACCTACAGCGGTATCCGCATTGATAAAAACAGCTTGCGCATCGTCGACGGTGCACACGGCGTTTATGTGAAAGTCGGTTCAATCATCAAATTTAAAAAAATCAACATACTTTATACCGGTACTACTTATGCATTGATCGAAAAGCAAAACGGCGGTGTTGAAAACTTTGATGAAATTGTTGTAGACGGTAAAGACATTTACGATGGAAAAATTGTTTCTTAGGAGTGGGTGTTATGTATGAAAATGTATTGGACAATCTGAAAACCATTCGAGAGAAAATCGGCACCAGACCGGTGACATTACTTGCGGTTACCAAAACCGTTCCGGCGGAAGTAATCAATCGGGTAATCGATCAGGGAATTGACCATATCGGGGAAAACCGTGTGCAGGAGCTGCTTCAAAAATATGATCATCTGCACCGCCGTGATCAGCTGCACATTCATTTAATCGGTTCACTGCAAACCAACAAGGTTAAGTACATTATTGATAAAGTGGAGCTGATTGAATCGCTGGACAGTGAACGTTTGGCGCGGGAAATTCAAAAGCAGGCGCAGAAAATCGGCAAAATTCAAGATGTGTTGATTGAAATAAATATCGGCGGGGAAGAAAGCAAAGGCGGTATTCCGCCGAAACAATTGCCCAGTTTTCTTGAAACGGTTCGTTCTCTCCCAAACGTTCGTTTTTGCGGATTGATGTGTATTCCGCCGCGCACCGATGATCGGGAACGCTTGACCAAATATTTTCTGGATATGAAAAAATTATTAGTTGACAACCGAGCGGAAAAGATAGATAATATAAATGATTATATATTATCCATGGGTATGTCCCATGATTATGAAATTGCGATGGATGTCGGCGCAACCCAGGTGCGTATCGGGAGTGCGTTGTTCGGAGATCGGAAATGACGGAGGAAGACAAATGGATTGGTGGAACAAACTGAAAAGAGTAATGGGTGTACCGGAAGATGAATTTATGACCGAGGAAGAACCGCAGGATTATGCGCCCGAAAACAAAAGAAAAAGCTTTTTTGAAAGTCGGAACCGCAGCACGGAAAGTTTTGCCGAACCCGAGGAAAAAGCGCCGCGCCATACGGCCCGTCGCGATACATACAGCGAACCGGTGCGTGAAGAACGCCATCGCACAACTACGGCAACACGGGACAGAGATCCGAAATATATGAACATCAATGCAACCGCACAGCTACAGGTGGTTTTGGTTAAGCCGGAGGATTTCCATGAAGCGCCGCAAATTGCCGATCACCTGATTGCCAAAAAAACGGTTTTGTTAAATCTTGAGGGGATTAACCGCGAAACCGTCCGCCGCATGATTGATTTTTTAAGTGGTGTGGCGTATGCGCAAGGCGGAACGCTTAAACGCGTTGCAAACGGTACGTTTATCATCACCCCCTATGATGTGGATATCATGGGTGATATTTTGGATGAACTGAAAATGGATCGTATGTCTTTTTAAGGGAGAATATATGCTTTTATTGATTCGGGAAATTTTGTATATTGCTGTCAGGGTGCTGGATACATTGCTGTTGGTATACTGCGTGTTTTCTTGGTTTATTCGTGATCCGTACAATAAGTTTTATGCGGCTCTTTGTAAAATTTGTGATCCGATTTTGGCGCCTTTTCGTGCCCTGCTCTCTAAAATATCCTTTTTGAGAAGCGCACCGATTGATTTTTCTCCCGTATTATTAATGCTGGTTTTGTCAATGTTGGTTCAGGTGATTTGACAGTGGATATTTTACCGTTGATCGAGGACAAAATTGCCGCGGCTTTTACCATGGATGCGGTGCAGTTTACACCGTTTTTAAATTTGGAAGAAAGCGCCGCGGCGCTTGACATAATTCGCCACAGCGGTGTTTTTTATAAGCTGTGGGGCGGATTCGAGGGCGCGCAGCGGCAAATGATTGCACTGTCCGGCGAAGCGTGTGACATTTCTTTTCCGATTTCGATATTAAAGGGAACCTGGGATAAATTCAGTGAGATTTCTCACCGCGATGTCTTGGGCGCCGTGCTGGCAAGCGGCATTGAACGCAAATGTCTCGGGGATATTTTATTGCAGCCGAAAGAGCATGTCTTTTATATTTTTGCACAGGAAAAAATGGCACCGTTTATTTTGCAGCATGTTTCTTCAATCGGGCGCGCAAGTGTCCGCTTTGAAATTGCAACGCAAGCTGAACAATTGCCTGCACCCGTTTTTCGTGAAATCCGCGTGAGTGTTTCTTCGCTGCGCATTGATTGTGTTATGGCTGCGGTCGGAAATTTTTCAAGAACCGCTTGCCGCGATTTAATTGAAGGGAAAAAAGTCTTTTTAAACCACGCGCTTGTTGTTAAACCGACAAGCTCGGTTTCGGTCGGCGACACGTTGATCATCCGCGGGATCGGAAAATTTACCGTGGAAGAAATCGGGGGATTATCAAGAAAAGGGAAAACATATATATTTGTAAAACAATATTGTTAGCTTGAGGAGGAATTTATAATGAAGCCGGAAGAAATTAAAAATATCACTTTTGAACAGAGCGTTTTCAGCGGTTATAAAAAAGAAGAGGTTGATGCCTTTTTGGATAAGGTCTATGAAGAGGTATCAAAATTATATAGGGAAAATGCGGAGTTGGTGCAAAAACTGAAAGTTTGTGCCGCGAAAATCGAAGAGTACCGTCAGGATGAGCATTTCTTAAAATCCGCCATCATTAACGCGCAGAAATTGAATGAAACGGCACTCAAAGAAATTGCGGTGAAAAAACAGCAAGCGGACGAACATGTACGTGCCGAAACCGAAAAACTCCTTGCCGATGCCAAAAGAAAAGCGGACGCATTGGAATCCGAGGCCAAACAACGCGTTTCGGAGTTTCGTGAGAAAACTACGGCGGAATTTGCCGAAAAGCGCAAGAATGCCGAAGCGGAATTTTCGGCACAGAAAAAAGAGCTTTCCGAAGAAGCGGAAAAGCAGTTGGCTCATTTGGACGCCGTTAAGGCAGAGGTGAGTCAGTTTAAAGGAAAAATCATCGAACTCTATAAAGAACAATTGGAGAAAATCGAGAATTTGCCGGTGGAAGCGGCCATGCCCGTTGTAAAAGAAGAAAAAGTGCAAGAGGTACAAGAAGTGGCGGCCGAAGAGGCTCCCATGAC
>CAKRPM010000179.1 GCA_934378025.1 uncultured Eubacteriales bacterium
CAGGCAAAAGTATAATATGAATATTATACCTTTTTCTTTTGTTTTTGTAAAGAGAAAAGTGTGCCCGACAGTGCACTCCACTGCAAAACCGTGCACAAAGCGCACAGCGACGCCGCCAAAACCTCGGGGCAGTAGAACACCGAAAAGGAATTGATGCGCTCCCAAGCGCGAAAAACGGGAAAAGGCGTGATTTTCAGCGCGGCAGACGACCAAACGGCCGAAGCGGTCAGCACAAGCAGTATATAAAGCCCCGCGCCCGCCGCCGCACCGCCGCGCGCCGCCCGTTGATCGTCGGCATATTCCCACGCCGAAAGCGAACTGCCGACCAGCACCAAAAGGGAAAGAAGCGGCACTTCAATGCCCCCGGTCGGCGCCGCCGAGGGGACGGACATAAACGGAACGCTCAGCACGCACAACAACACCAACACCGCCGCCGTCACCACACCGAGCAACGGCGCCCCCTTGCGCAGCGGCACTCCGCCGATATAAGCCAGTAACACCGTAAACAGCAAAAAGGCAAAAATAATCTGCCACAGCGGCAGATCGGTGCAAACATGGCGCTGCAGCAGCATAACGGCGCCCCAACCGCCGAGCAATGCCGCCGAAATGCTTAGTATCCGCCGACAGACCCGCATGCGCTGCCAGGGCAAAAACAATATGCCGATTGCCGCCGCGCCGACCGCCGCGCCGATCAGCGGCGAGGTTCCCTGCGCCAGCGCCCAGGCCAGTGCGCCCATGCTCATTGTAAAACCCAAAAAGAAATCCCGCACGCGCTCCATTTTTTCGCCTCCATTTCTGTAAAGCTTTTCATCTTTACATCTCGCAATAGTATGTCCCCGTAATGCTATATCCCGCGCCGTTTTGCGTGATCATCGGCAAGGGCAGCATTTCGCCGCTGACGCAACGATCGGCAAATTTTTCGGCGCGGACAAACCCCAGCTTGTTCTGCGCGGCGGCCAGCTGTTCCCCCAGCCCCGTGCTGCGCAAATTTTCCGATTGTTCACCGTCCAAAATATCCGCAGCCGACCCTTCGCATACCGCCATAAAGGTTTCCCGCGCGCCGCGCCACTGTTTTAAATACATTTCCGACAATGCCTCGATATCCGTCACCGCCGTGTCTCCGATGACCAGTAAAATACCATGGTTTAACTGTAAAGGCCGCGCACTCATCAAATCGGCGCGTTCTATCGCCCGCGTCAGAGAATCCGCCTCCACCCGAATCACCGTAGAGCGCACCGTTTCCCCCTGCGGCACCGCCACCTCAAAGGAAAAGGCATAGTCCGCATGCACGCCCCGATCGACCGCCACCCCGCAAATTTGCAGCGCACGTTCCGGATCGTAGGCATTGCTGACGAAAATCAACACCAGCACACTCAGCGCCCCCGCGATATATTTCCATTTTTTCTTGGCGCGTGCCGCGCGCACCGCGCCGCTCATCGGTCGTCCTCCCGCTCGGGTGTGACGCCTTGACGGGTGCCGTTGTCACTCATGCAGCGCTGCCTGAAATTCATAAACGGAATTTTCCCCCGCCAAAAAGCGTCCTGTGCCGCATGAACATACAGCGGCGAGAACGTATATAAATACGGAATGTTTTGCGTGCTGAGCGAATGGAGATAGCACCAAAGCGCGCCCGACAGCGCCGCCACACCGAACAGCCCCAGCCATGCGCCCGCCAAAATAAAGCCGGCGCGCAGAAAAAACACGGTGCCGCGCAGCTGCCTGACCATCAGCCCCATGGTGCCCGAAAACGCGACGACAATCACCATCGGCGCACTGAAAAAACCGGCGTCCACCGCCGATTGCCCCAGTACAATCGCGCCCACGATATTCAGTGCCAGCCCTACGGCCTCCGGCATGCGCGAGCCGGTTTCGCGCAGCATTTCAAACACGGCAAATAAAATCAGCATTTCAAACAGCGAGGAAAGCGGCACGTTTTCCCGAGCCGCCGTAATACTCAGCAGCATTTTGCCGGGCAACATCTGCGGATGGTGCAAAATCAGCGCAATGTAAATGCCGGGCACCCAAAACGCCAGGACAAATCCGATCAGCCGCAGCATCCGCCCGACATTGGCATAAGGATGCGGCAAATAGTAATCGTCCGCCGCCTGAAAATTTTCCGCAAATAAAAAGGGCAGCGTCAGGGCGGCGGGCGCGCCGTTGACGATTAACACCACCCTTCCCTCGCACAGTTTGGCGCACGCCACATCCGGCCGCTGGGTGCGCCCGATCTTGGCAAACAGCTGCGTTTCCCCCGCCGAGAGCATTTCTTCAATGTAGTTGCCGTCCCACAGTCCGTCAATGGAAATTTTCCTGACACGGCGGCGCACCGCCGCCACCACCTCTTTTTTGGCCACGCCCTCCAAATAGCATACGGCCACATTGGTATGGGACTGCTGCCCCAGCTTTACAAATTCGGCTTTAAAATTCGGCGAACACAGGCGCTTTTTGATCAGCGAAAGATTGTGCATGATGTTTTCATTAAATCCCTCGTGCGGACCGGCCACACTGACCTCGCCGTCCGGCTGCTCGATGCCGCGCTGCTGCATCCCTTTGATATCCAAAATAATCGCGCTTGGGCAATCGCCCGTAAAAACGGCGCAATCCCCCGAGGCAATTTGAATACAAACCTTGTCCGTTTGATCGGAAAAATCCTGTGAGGACGCGGAAAGCACCGCTTGCGCGATTTCTTTGGAAAGGTCTTTTGCTTTACAGTTAAACGGCCGTTCGGTCAGCGGTCCCGCGACATCTCTGGCCAGCATGGTGCCGTCCACCATGCTGTCAAAAAAGCAAATGGCAATGGGCACCTGCGGATGATGCCGATTTTTGACAAAACGGATATGAAAGGTATCCTCCCGCTCAAAAATCGTTTGCATTAACCGAATATTTTCCTCAAAATGATCGCTGAAACGCTGCATATTTTCACCTCTTATCACTAAATTTTCCCGAAAAAGAGCAAAATATCCCGTCCAAATATCCAAATATTTTTAAAAATCACTTTACTTTTCGGGCAATGGATGATATAATAAGAAAAAATCAAATTTTGCGAGGTGTACAAGATGAAAAAAATCGTATCCGTTCTTCTTGCGGTTTTGATGCTGTGCAGCATGATGGCCTTTGCGGTCAACGCCGAGGTTGTCAGCTTTGAGGGCGTCGAATATGACATGACCGTAACACCCAAACTTAACGGAAACGCCACCAACGGTTTGACCTTAACCTGGAGCAAGGGTGACAACGGTCATCCCGTATTAACCGTTGAAAGCAAGGACTATGTCATTGACCAATGGACTTTGGCAGGCTTGACGGAAGGAAAAGATTTCAAATTCCTCTCCAAAGCCGACAAAAAGGTTGTGATCGAATTTTTGCAACCGGTCAGCGAAGCCATTGTGCTCAACGCCGTTTCCAAAGCCGCGCCCAACTACAATA
>CAKRPM010000180.1 GCA_934378025.1 uncultured Eubacteriales bacterium
TCCTTACGCCCCGGTACGATTTCTCCTTCGCCGGCTCATCGCGGGTGTTGACCTCGCCGCTGGTGTTGCTTGCGGTGATTGCAGTCGGTGCTTTGATCGGTTTGGTGAACGGATTTTTCGTAGCCAAATTTAAGCTTCATCCGTTTATTGTAACGCTTTCAACGCAGTTGATTGTGTTCGGAACGGTTTTGATGTATCTGATGAACGGTACCAATAACGGCCAGACGTTGTCGGGACTGGACGCTTCTTATACCAACTTTGTACGTGGTACGCTGTTTAAAATCGGCGGTGTGGCGGTTCCGAAATATGTGCTGTATTCGGTGATATTAACCGTAATTATGTGGTTTATCTGGAACAAAACAACCTTCGGCAAAAATATGTTTGCGGTAGGTTCCAATGAGGAATCGGCCAACGTGTCGGGTGTAAATGTGTTCCGCACTATTGTGCTGGTATTTGTGTTGGCCGGCGTTATGTACGGTATCACCGGATTTATCGAGGGTGCAAGAATTGCCTCTTGCTCGGCCAATACGGGTCTGAACTATGAGTGCGATGCGATTGCCGCTTGTGTAATCGGCGGTGTGTCGTTTGTCGGCGGTACCGGCAAAATCAGCGGCATTGTCGTGGGCGTGCTGTTGCTGCAAATCATTTTTGTCGGACTGAATTTCCTTTCGGTTTCCGCCAATATGCTGTATATCATCAAGGGTTTGATTATTCTGATTGCCTGTGCGATCGATATGCGTAAATATTTAGCACGTAAATAAGCGTGATTTTTTAAAGGAGCGATGCCTTGTGGAAGAACAAAAAAACATGGAAAAAGCCTTTGACCCCGCGCGAAAGACGGGCGGGCTGTATCGTCATATCAACGTTTCTGTGAAAACGGTAAACATTGTCATTGTGTCGGCAATTGTTGTTTTGTTCCTTTGCGCCGGGTTTATGATTCGTCACAATGGTTTTACCGTAACGTTTGATACGGACGGCGGCAGTCATGTAGACAGTCAAAAAGTGCTGCACGGTGAAATGATCACACTGGAAAACGAACCGACTCGGGAAGGATATCAATTTAACGGATGGTATTTGGACAAGGCTTGTACCGTTCCCTTTACCTTGGAGGAAGATCCGATTACGGAAAGCGTTACCCTTTACGCAAATTGGATAAAAAAACAGTGACAGATTTTCTGTCACTGTTTTTTTGCCGTGTTAAAAGTGCATGCGTTCAATCATTGAGCCGACGGTTTTAATGGCGCTGCCGGCGGTTTTGTGCATGGGCGTTTTTTTGTTTTTGATCATGCTGACAAAGCACCCCATACTGGCACCGAGCAAGGCGCATCCCGCGACGCCGGAAATGAGCGGCGATTTTTTGTTTGACATTTTCTTTTCCTCCTTTAAAGTTTTTCTATTAGTAGTATGGCACGTTTGCGCGCCGTCATTACGGTAAAATCTAACCAATGCTTTACTTTTTTTGTAAAAAAGCGTATACTGTTTTTATAAAGAACAGAAAGGATATAACGAATGTCGGGAAAAGGCATAAAAAGGGAATTTTTCAAAATTTTAAAATTCGCAGGCGTCGGCGTGATCAATGTGTTGCTGGATTTATGCGTATATACTTTTTGTTTTGAAGTATTGAAATTGCCGACCTATCAATCTCAGTTACTGGGCGTTTCCTGCGGTCTTATATGCGGATATTTATTAAACCGAAAATATACGTTTCATGCAGACGGGCCGTTTTTCAGCCCGCAGCTGTTTAAATTTGCGCTGGTCAGTCTGTTTTGCGCACCGCTCAGTTCGGCGGGAATTCATTATTTGGATGACACGGTGCAGCTCGGCCCTTGGTGGAGCAAACTGATTGTAACGGCGTGTGTGGGGATGCTCAATTATGCGCTCAGCCGATCGTTTGTTTTTCATTCCGTAATGGAGCGAAAAATCGTTCGTCGGGCGGCCGATAAAATTTACGCTTTTAACAAAAAAATTTATGAAAACCGTTACGCTCAGGTGTTAATGGTTTCCTGCATCGGAATTGCGGTCGATCTACTGATGTATTTTTATTTGATATACGTTGATCTTGACGCTTATAAAGCGCAGCCGCTTTGCGTGGCGTGCGGCATGGTTTGCACGTATCTGGCCATTTTAAAATTTATTCCGTATAAAATCGAGCATGCGGTCGGTTACTTTTTTGTCGGAGTTTTTTGCACGGTTTCCTGCTCGCCGGTCATGTACATTTTTGATATCAATTTCGGTCTGCACGCATTGCTGGCCAAAATTCCGGCGACGCTGTTTTTGGCATTGGTTGTATTTGCCTTGTGCCGCTTGATTGTATTTCGGGATGTTTTTGAAAATGACTGATTTGTGGAATTATCTGAAAAAAACGGACAAGCCGATTGTGCTGTACGGAACCGGTAACGGCGCGGACAAAGTATTGGATCGTCTTTTGTCAATGGGGGTTCGTCCCGTCGGAATTTTTGCCAGCAACGGATTTGTGCGCGGGCAGAGCTTCCGCGGTTATCGCGTTGAGTCTTTTGAAACACTTCAAAAGCGCTTAAACGACATGATGATTTTGTCCTGCTTTGGCAGTAACCGGGAAGATGTACTTAAAAATTTGGCCGAACTTTCCGAAAAATATGAATTGTACCGCCCGGACGTCCCGCTGTACGGAGAAACTTTTTTTGACGCGGCCTTTGCAAAAGCACACCGGGAAGAACTGAGTTGTGTGCGGGAGCTTTTGGCGGATCAACTTTCCGTGAAAACCTTTGATAATATTATTTCCTTTAAATGCAGCGGCGATCCGAAATATTTGCAGGATTGCGAACAAACCGGGGATGACATGGCGTTGCTGTCGTTTTCCGAGCGGGAGGTTTATCTGGATTTGGGGGCTTATCGCGGGGATACGGTAATGCAATTTTTGCGGCATGCGCCGAACCCCGAAAAAATTTTTGCGGTGGAACCGGATCCTAAAACGTATCAAAAATTGGTCATGGCCGTAGGAGAGCTTGCCGAGTGTGTACATGCGGCGGTTTTGGATAAAAGCGGACAAATACGGTTTTCTGCCGATAAAGGCCGTGGCTCGGCGATGGGGAAGGGTGTGCTTTGTCCGGCTGTTCATGTGGACGGACTGCTGGCGGGAGGACGCGCTTCTTTTATTAAAATTGACATCGAAGGGGCGGAAGCGGCGGCATTAAGCGGCGCCCGAAAGACCATAAAAGCCTACCGCCCGAAAATGATGATCGCCGCCTATCATCGGGCAGAGGATTTGTTTTCGCTTCCGCTTTATGTTCACAGTTTGTGCCCGACGTATAAAATCTTTTTCCGTCATTTTCGGCACAGTCTGGCATGGGACAGTTATTTTTATTTTCTTTAATATTTTTTAGAAAATTCCTTGACAAATGCTGAAAATCTGATATAATATTCACGTTGCAGCATTTGGGGG
>CAKRPM010000181.1 GCA_934378025.1 uncultured Eubacteriales bacterium
GTCCAGGCCGAAATGGGTATTGAAGAAATAGACCGGTTGATTGTTATGATAGGTGTCAATCAACTGAATATAGTGATAATAGCGGCCATAAGGGTGCTGTGCGGTAACGCCGTCATAAGTACCGGTGGTGGTAATGCTTTCATAACCGTGATCCTGAACAGAAGGATTAAAGGAAAAACGGTCTGTTTTGTAAAACATCATCAGGCCGGCTTGTACATTGGCGTCCTTGCCGGATTCTTCATGATAGGATGTGTTGGCATATCCGAGTTTTGCCATTTCATCCGCCAGCGCCTGATGCCAGGAAAGGGTACGCGCCGCATCAAGATAATAGTAGTTTGATGCTTCTTGTACGCCGAAAACATCCGGGCTGTAATTTTGAATGGTTTTTACGATGCGGGGCAGGCGATTTGCCGGCGTATCGTATTTTGTCGAACCGGAGTTATCGGCCAAAATATTAAAGGTCATGACGGCAATATCGGAATTGTTACCGATCATATCCACTGCATCTCCTCCGTTTTGTTCCTCATCTGCGGTGGCCAGTACGGTGGCCGGATAGGTTCCGATCAGTAAAGCCATGACGCAGCATAAGGATAAAAATCTTTTCAGCCTGTTCATCTGCAAATCCTCCTTGCAATTTGTTGATAATTTCATTATAATATTAACAGAGTGAAAATTCTATACAAATTTTTGCTAAAAATTATCACTATTTTGCTGAAGAGGCCAAATTATGATTTACGAAAATTTACAATACAGCGATGCGGTTTTGCCGCTGGTTTTTCGGGATGATTTGCTGACGCCGAAAATCAATATGTGCGTGCATTGGCATGAAGCGGTGGAGATGGTGCTGATTGTGCAGGGGCAGGTAATGGTGACCAACAATACGCATACGGTGGTTGCCCGCAGGGGGCAGGTGGTTTGTATTCATGCAGGGCATTTGCACAAATATCATGCCGTCGGCGGAAATTGCAGATATTACTGTATTATTTTTCCCAAAACGGCGCTGCCGTCGACAGAGCTGTACAAAAGTCCGCTGCCGTTTATCACCCGCGACGGGACGGCGGTGCGTTTGTTTGAAGCGTTGATTGAAACTCTGGAGCAAAAAAATCGCTTTTACGCGGAGGCGGGACGCGGCATTTTGGCGCAACTGTATGTTACTCTGGCACTTCTGTGCGGGGAGGAAACCATTGATAAAGATCGGCGTGTTAATGAAATTGTGAAAAGCGCCATTGAATATATTGAATATAACTTTGCACAGACATTGACCGTAAAAAGCATTGCCCGCGCGGTCGGCGTCAGCGAGGGGCGGCTGTGCCATATTTTTAAGGAAATAACGGGCGAAACCCTGTCAAATTATTGGCAGCGATTTCGGTGTGAAAAGGCCAAGGAAATGCTCTCCCGCGGGTCTTCCGTCGCCATGACCTCCGAGCGGTGCGGGTTTTCTTCGCAAGGCTATTTTACACGCGTGTATAAAAAACAGTTCGGCGCATTGCCCAGTAGGGATAAGGAAAGGTTATAATATGGAAAACGAATTTCAAAGAACGGAATTGTTGCTTGGAAAAGCAGCCATGGAGCGCTTGCATACGGCGCATGTCGCCGTGTTCGGAATCGGCGGCGTCGGCGGCCACACGGCGGAGGCACTGGCACGCAGCGGCGTGGGTCACTTGGATTTGGTGGATCATGATACGGTCAGCCTGAGTAATATCAACCGGCAGATTTTTGCGACGCATAAAACTGTGGGGCAGTATAAGGTGGATGTGGCGCGTGAGCGGCTGACGGAGATTAACCCCGACTTGAAGATCACGACCTATAAAATGTTTTATTTGCCCGAAACGGCAGATCAATTTGATTTTACAAAATATGATTATATTGTGGACGCCGTGGACACGGTGGCGGCCAAGCTTGCTTTAGCGCAGCGTGCCGCGGCGGCGGGGGTGAAGATTATCAGCTGTATGGGCGCCGGGAATAAGCTGGATCCCTCGGCCTTTGAGGTGACGGATATTTTTAAAACAGCGGTTTGCCCGCTGGCGAAAACCATGCGCAGCGAACTCCGAAAACGCGGAATTCGGCACTTGAAAGTGGTTTATTCAAAGGAACTGCCGCTCAAACCCATTCGGGATCTTTCGCCCGGCACGCCGCGGCGTCAAATTCCGGGCAGTACTGCATTTGTGCCCGCGGTGGCGGGACTGATGATGGCGGGGGAGGTCATTTGCGATCTGACCGGTGTTCGGGGAAACGGCATCGGCATTTAATTGGAAGATCGATCATTTTTCGTGCTTTTGCCGCTTGCCCATGCGATGCCAGTTGAAAAATCCGTAAATGTCATTGGCGAGAAATGCGGCAAAGCAAATCACCATGGCAAGATACCGCGGCTCCGTAGCCGCCGCCATCGACCATAAAACAATCAGGATAATGTCGTTGGCCGCATAGGCGACCGCATAAAGCGGGTCCCGCCGAAAGGTCAGATAGACCGCCAAAAAACTGGTGGCGACCGAAATGGTACTCGGCAGAAGATTTTTGGTATTAAAAGCCTCTAATATAAAATAGAAGGAAACGGTGATCGGCAGGGCAATGCCCCACATAAAAATATGCTCTTTTCCGCTGATTCGGTTGACGGCGACCTCTCTTGTATTTTCGCCTGCGGGATGGCGCAGCCAGGAGATCAGCGAAAGAATGGCCATGGGCAGACTCATGCCCGCGTAGGTGATCAGCTCGCCGTAGTATGCAAAAAAGTAGGAAATAATACCGTACATAATGCAAAAGGCGATCATCAAAACTTGTCCGATGGGGTGGCCTTTGGCAGTGAAAATCAGTGCGGTGACGCCGATCAGTGAGGCAATCAGCGCCGCGATGTTTCCTCCCTCAAACGCAATAAAAGAACATAAAATCAGACCGACCGAAGACAGCCACAGCGCCCACTCTCCGACGGAAAAGTATTTTAGTTTCATAAAGTACCTCCCAAAAATAAAGCATCCGTCGGCACATCTTCACAGACCTAATGATGTGCGGCGGATGCTTTTTCAGCATACCCTACCCGGTGGCAGATGACGGTATTATAGCAGGATTTCTGAAAAAAAGCAAGGTTTTCGGACAATGAATTTTGCATCGGGTGCAATGACATTTTTCTTGTAAGGAAAATCGGCGAAAAAACGAAAAAACACCGAAATTCCCCCAAATCTGTAAATATTCTGTGAACAAAATGTTAACATTTCATTTTTTTGTCACAAACGGACATTTTTTTCCGTTTTATTTAGTAGGAGAAGAAAGGGGGATACCAATCGGCCGGGGGTACTACGGCTCAAAATTGCCACCTGGAGGGACAAGAGAAAAGGTAAGAGGAGGAAGAAATGAGAAAGATCAGCAGAGGGATCAGCATAATGCTGGCGGGGCTGAT
>CAKRPM010000182.1 GCA_934378025.1 uncultured Eubacteriales bacterium
GATATAAAGGTCCGCGCCCTCCAGCAGCTCCGGCACCGTTCCGAGCAGTCGAAGCATGGGGCGGGAAAAGGCAGTGCCCATGGAGGTAATCAGCAGGGACAGGCCGCCCATGAAAAACAGCGCGGTCAAAAACGCCTCCTTGGCATGGCGCCGCCGCCCCGCACCGAACAGCTGACCGATGATGACGCGGTATCCGACGGCAAAGCCGGAGGAAAGAAACATAAACAGACCAATGACGCTGCTGCAGCTGCTGACGCTCCCCAGCGCCTTGGCGTCCACAAATTGCCCCAGCATCATGGCGTCCACCATGCCGAACATAATCGAGCAAATGCTGGTGATCAGCACCGGCACGGAAAAGCGGGTGATGTTTTGGGCGATTTTTCCTTCGGTCATGTCGATTTTCATGCGGCATCCCTCCGTAAATAAAATAAAAAAGTACCTGCCGTTTCGCTTGAAACAGTGGGTACTTTATAAATACAATAGCAAATAAAAGGACAGGTGCGCCTGCCCGAAAAAGGTATCTCGTTTTCGCAATCGTGCCTTCATGCGAACACCCTCTTTCGTTTATGGTCACAGTATAGCCCCAAGTTATGAAAATGTCAAGGCCTATTCTTGCATTTTTTCAAAAAAAACGATATAATAAAAAAGTGTCAAAAAAAGCCAACCGATTTATAATAAAGGATGTCAAATTTTTTCATGATTGAGCAACTGAAAAATATTGTGGATCTTGCCCCGCTGGCGGGCAGCGCACCGATCAGCGGTGTGCGGTATAATCCATGGAAAATTCAAAAAGAGGACTTCGAGCGGTTGTTTGAGCTGCCGCTGGAGGAAAATCCGTATTATCCCGCCGGTTATCGGGTAGGGGGCGAGGTGTCGGGTTTGGGGAAAACGCCGTTGCATCAAGGCGGCGGCTGTTATTTTCAGGAACCCAGCGCGATGAGCGCCGTGACGGCGCTTGCGGTGCAGGACGGTCAGCGGGTGCTGGATCTGTGCGCCGCCCCAGGGAGTAAAGCGACTGCACTTGCCACCCTTGTGCCGAACGGTGTGCTGGTGGCCAACGAACTTCATCCCGCCCGCGCCAAAATTTTGGCGGGCAATTTGGAACGCATGGGCGTGGGGGCGGCATTGGTGACCAATTGTGCGCCCGCCGTGCTTGGTGAATCGTTTGAAAATTATTTTGATCGTATTTTGGTGGACAGCCCTTGCTCGGGCGAGGGCATGTTCCGAAAATATCCCGAAATTTTGGAAACGTGGAGTGCGGAACTGGTGGCGCAGTGCGCCGCCCGCAGCCGCGAAATTTTGGAGGCGGCGGCGGGCATGCTGCGTCCCGGCGGCCGCATGGTGTACTCCACCTGTACCTTTAATGAAGCGGAAAACGAAAAAACCGTGCAGCATTTTTTGGAGCGCCATCCCGAATTTTTTGTGGTGCCGCACGGCATCCCCGAAGCGCAGGCGGGGCGGTGCGGCCTGCGTGACGCGGCGCGGATTTTCCCCGATGCGCGGGGCGAGGGGCATTTTGTTTGCGCCATGGAAAAGAAAAATGCGGATTTTACTGAAAAGTATACTTGCTTTACACCTGACGCGTTACCGCCGCAAGCCGCCGATTGCTTGGCAGAGTGCGTTTTGATGCCGCCCGCGTTTTACGGCGAAAAACGCAGCATGATTTATAAGATTTTCGGCGATACTGTATATATAGTGCCGGAGGATCTGCCGTCGCTGACCAAGGGACGGATGTTGCGCGCGGGGGTCGGCGCCGCCTACAAAAAAGGAAAGGTCTGGCATCCGTCGCACCATCTTTTCACCGCCACGCCGATCGATCGTTTTTGCCGCACGTTGACGGTGGACGATCGGGCGGCCAAGCAATTTTTGGCGGGGCAGACGCTGCTCTGTGATACGCGCGGCTATACCGCCGTGCTGTGGCAGGGGCTTTGTCTGGGATTTGGCAAGGCAAGCGGCGGCATTTTGAAAAATCATTATCCGAAAGGACTGCGAACGATATGACGGACAATAAAAGAGAACGCATGCTCAGCGAGCCCATTCCGCGCCTGGTGACGCGGCTGGCCGTGCCGACGATTATCAGCATGCTGGTGACAACGTTTTACAATATGGTGGATACGTATTTTGTCGGTTTGCTGAATTCTCCCTCGGCCACCGGTGCGGTCGGCGTGGCTTTCGGTTATATGGCGTTTGTGCAGGCCATCGGCTTTTTCTTCGGGCAGGGATCGGGCAACTGTATTGCCCGCCTGTTGGGCGCAGGCGACCGTCAAAAGGCGGACGAAATGGCCTCCAGCGGTTTTTTGTATGCGCTGTGCGGCGGGGTGCTGATTGCGGTGGCGGGGGCGCTGTGGCTGACGCCGCTTTGCCGTATGCTGGGGGCGACGGATACCATTTTGCCGTATGCCAAGGACTATTTGTTTTATATTCTGATCGGTACGCCTTATATGGTGGCGTCGTTTGTGCTCAACAATCAAATGCGTTTTCAGGGCGGGGCGCTTTTTTCCATGTTCGGCATTGTCAGCGGTGCGGTGGTCAATATCGCGCTGGATCCGCTGTTGATGTTCACCTTCGGGATGGGCATCGGCGGTGCGGCACTGGCAACCATCATCAGTCAGGCCGTCGGTTTTGTTGTGCTGCTGATCGGAACGTTTCGAGGCGATAATATTCGTCTTTCCGTTCGCAATGTGCGCGCGAAAGCGTGGATTTTTAAGGAGATTTTGCGCGGCGGCATCCCCAGTCTGTTCCGTCAGGGACTGGCCAGTATTTCCGCTGTTTGTCTGAACCTTGTCGCGGGCGGTCTGGCGGGCGACATCGCCATTGCCGCGATGAGTATTGTCAGTCGGATTATGATGTTCGCCAATTCCGCAATGATCGGTTTCGGTCAGGGCATGCAGCCGGTCAGCGGATTTAATTACGGTGCGGGTCGATATGACCGTGTGCGCGAGGCGTTTTGGTTTTGCGTGCGGTATGCTTTGCTGTTCTTGGCGCTGATTGCGGCGGCGTGCTTTGTTTTTGCCGAGCCGCTGGCGCATCTTTTTCAAAAGGATGGCGAGGTGGTGCGTGTGGCGACCTTGGCGCTGCGGTTTCAGTGTATCAGCTTTGTGGGAAATGCGTTTATTGTACCTGCCAATATGATGCTGCAGTCGGTGGGGAAAACCGTGCCGGCCTCCTTGCTTGCGGCGGCAAGACAGGGGATTATGTTTTTGCCGGCGCTGTATTTGCTGGCGCACTTTTTCGGCATTACAGGGCTGGCCATGGCGCAGACGGTGGCGGACGTGCTGTCGCTGTTGCTTTCCATTCCGCTGGCGCTGCATTTTCTTCATACGATCAAGGAAAATCCAAAGCAGCCGTCCGAGCAGCACTGAGTTCGGCGTAAATTTTATTATTT
>CAKRPM010000183.1 GCA_934378025.1 uncultured Eubacteriales bacterium
GTTCAATGCCGCGCTTATGATCGCAAAACCACCAGGCCGCACCGCAGCGCACGCCGGGAAATGCCCCGGCAATAGAGGCCATTTGTTCCGCGAAGGCAGGATTGAGCGTATATAAAATCGTTTTCGGCAGGCCGGAGCGATCCATCGCATCCAACAGGCGGATCAGCGCCGTACCGTCAATCGGATTTCCCACGCAATCCACGCCGCAGTCCGCGCCCGCCGTGTGATAAAGGCGGCTGCACGCATTGCGGTACACGGCAAGATGCATTTGCATCACCATGCCCCGCTCTTTATATTCGCCGGCCAAAAAGACGTACATATATCCTAAAAATCCGTCGAAATCCCGATCGGAGATTTTGTCGCCTTTCAGCGCCGCACGGAATGTCCGATCCGCCTGATCCGACGCGGCAATGCTTGTCGGGAAAAATGGGATGCCCACATCCGAAAAGCGGCAGCCGTGCCGACAAAAATCATCCAGCCGCTCGATCAGCGCCGTCTGAAATTCCGCCAGACTTTCGATTTTTTGACCCGTACGATCCGAAAGGGTTTGAAGATAGCGCGGATAGTCCGCCTGTCGGATCATCAGCGCCCGATCCGTTCGGAAAGACGGCAGCACCCGAACCGGAAAATCTTTATCCGCCGCCAGCTTTTCATGAAACGCCAGACTGTCTGTTACATCATCGGTGGTACACAGCGTTTCCACCCGCGCTTTTCGGATTAATGCCCGCGGCGACAAGTGCGACTGCCGAATAAATTGATTGGCTTCTCTGTAGATTTCCTCGGCCGTATCCGACCTCAGCGGCCGATCGATCCCAAAATACAGGGACAGCTCCATGTGTGACCAGTGGTACAACGGATTGCCCGCCGCAAATTCCAGCGCCCGGGCATATTTTAAAAACTTTTCATGCGGATCGGCGTTTCCGGTGATATAGTACTCGTCGATCCCCGCCGTGCGCATCAATCGCCATTTATAATGATCTGCGCCCAACCAAAGCTCGGCGATGTTTTCAAACGGGCGATCCTCGTAAATCTCCCTCGGCGACAGATGACAGTGATAATCGATAATCGGCAAAGATGCGATATCTGTGTAAATTTCACGTGCCTCCGGCGTTGTCAGCAAATAGTTTTTATCCATGGCGGCACCTCCTATATCGTCATTATACAGCAATTATTTTTGCAATAGAATTGTTGAAATTCTCCGATTGTATTGCAAATTGTATCATTTTACGTTATAATATCCGCAGCCATGCAGTTCTTTGCGGGTGTCACCGCCCGCGTGCGGCACGACTGCGGATATTATATTTTGATTACCTCCCGGGGAGCAGCGCTTCGTAGAGGCAGGAGCGTATATTTTTGAAGAAAACAAAGGCGGAAAAGACCATGGATGAATTATTTACCTTTCAAGCGTCGGGCATAAAAGTCAATTACTCCCGAGATGCGGCGCCCGACCCCGCGCAATTTACCATGCACACGCATGAATGGTGCGAGTTTTATCACATCATCGAGGGAACGGGAAATTTTAAAATCGAGGGCAGCAGCTATGCGCTGCAAACGGATGATGTACTGATTATGCGGCCGGCGGAGGCGCACTATATTGACATTGATCCCTTTCGCCCCTACACCCGATTGGCGGTACATTTTGATCCCGCGCTTTTGCAACAAATCGATCCGAACGGGATATTGCTGCGGCCGTTTTTCGATCGGCCGGCGGGCAAACGCAATCTCTACCGCGCTCTGCCGCCGCCGTTTAACACACTGCTGCAATGCCTGACGGCGCCCGGTGCCGACCGCCGTGTGCAAATTCTCACCCATCTGTTGCCGCTGCTTTGCGAAATTGCCCAAAGCCACGGCGCCGACGACGGGGAGTACGAGCGGGAAACCGTCGATTATAAAATCATTCGCTATATCAACGAGCATTTGTTTGATCCGCTTTGTCCGGACGATATTTGCCGCCGTTTTTTCATCAGCAAGGCGCAGCTGTACCGTCTGTTTAAAAACGCCGTTGGCACCACGGTGTGGGACTACATCACCGTAAAGCGCTTGGTGGCCGCCCGCCGACTGATCCGCGCGGGCAGCACCGCCGCCGAGGCCGCCGCCCGCTGCGGCTTTAACGATTATTCCGCTTTTTACCGCGCTTATAAAAAGAAGTACGCGCACGCCCCATCACTCAGAGAAAAATAAAAGCCTATAAAAAAGCAACACGGTTTTCCCCACAACTTTGTTTTTTCCTACTGAGAAAAAGTGCGCGACCTCTCGCACACTTGCTTAAAGAAAAACAAAAGCCCGCAAAAAAGCAATGCAGCTTTACCGATTGCCCATATTTTTGCTTTTATCGGATTGCTGCGCTTTCGGAATTATATTTTTTCTGACATAACAAAACCTCCTATGGTAGTTTTTGGTTTCTACCATAGGAGGTATTTTTTGTATTGTCCGTTTTTACGGTTCTGTTTTTGCGCTGTCTTTTACCGTAAAAAGCGTCGCTTTACCGTATTTTTTAGAAATCACACGCCTCAGCGGGCACGTTTTTTCTTTGCAAAGATCAGGGCTGCGGCAAGAAGTATCGAACCCAACAACGAAATTCCGGCCAGCGGCAATCCGCTCGACTCGTTACCGGTTTTGGGAGAACGCGTGTTCTGTACATTCTGCAGCGGCTTTGCTTGTATGGTAAATTCCGTGGTGGCCGTACCCGAAGCGGAATTGATGGCCAGCGTATGCTTGCCGGGCTTGAGCGTGTTGAGATAATCGGCGCTCAATTTGACAATCGTGCTGCCCTCATACACCGTATAATTCTTCGCGTCGATCACAACGCCGTCCACCGAAACGCTGAGGAAATCAGCCAGCGCCGCATTGGAACGGAAGGTCAGCGCATTGCCGTCCCCTTGCGTAAAGCTGCCGTTCATGCCTTCCACAATTTCGGGGGCAAGCTTGTTCACAGGCTCGGTCCGGGTGGCGTCACAGTACTTACAATAGTAGGTCTTTACGCCCTCCTCGGTCACGGTAGCGGGTGTGGTGATTTTGCTCTCGTCAAAGGTATGCTCTGCATTGACCGTAACGGAAAGCTCGGTTTTATTGCCCGCTTTGTCATACAGTGCAATCACTTGCGGGGCGTCGGCCGCCGTCAACGTAAATTTCCCGTCTTCCGGCTGAATCGGTTCGCCGTTCAGCGTTATAGAGTCAAGATAATCCTCGGTCACGCTAACCGTGACCTCTTGGCAATAAATGTCGCCGTCGCTGACGCTGACCTGCGGTGCAACATTGTCCAGTACCAGCCCCTCAGAGCTTACGATGGAGAAGTTGCCCACTTTATCGGTCACTTTTGCATAAATAACATATTTTCCGTTCGGATCGATGGAAAACTCACCCGTGTACGCTTTCCACTG
>CAKRPM010000184.1 GCA_934378025.1 uncultured Eubacteriales bacterium
ATGTCCTCGGGCAGTTTGCAATAATACTCGTGGGGCTCCAGCGTCTCATGATCGCGGTACAGCCCGATATGGCCGACTCTCGCCGAGGGAACCAAGGACAAAATGCCGCCGACCATGCCCAGACCGGCGCGCAGAATGGGAACAATGGCCAATTTTTTGCCGTCGATCATTTTAAAGGTGGATTTGGCAATGGGGGTTTGCACGGTGACGTCCTTCAACGGAAGATCACGCATCGCTTCATAGGCCATCAGACAGGAAATTTCCTCAATCAATTCACGGAATTGCTTGGAACCGGTGTTCACATCTCTGAGAATGGCCATCTTGTGATGAATCAGCGGATGATCAAAAATGGTTACGTTTTGCATATTTTCGTTTGCTCCTTTATATTGTTTTTCGGTTATCTTAATTTTATCATTTTCCCTAAAGACTTGTCAAGGCCAATTTTGTCGACGAATGTCAAAGTGGGTCTTGACAAGCGGAAAAAAGTGTGGTACCATAACCACGTTAAGTTCTTTAAAGCGGTGCCGCGACACCGGCAAGACGAAACAATAAAGGGATGCAGTCTGTACTGCTCGGTTTTTTGCGAACAAGTCTTGTCGAACGGCAAGACTTTTTTTATTGCCAAAGGAGGATGGAAGAGTGTTTTTTAAAGCAAAAATCCTGGATAGCGCCGCAATTGAAAGAGCGCTTGCACGTATTGCGCACGAGATTATCGAACGTAATGCGGAATGTGACTGTATCTGTTTGGTGGGAATACAGCGCAGGGGGGTGCCGCTTGCGGAACGGATCGCGCAGAATATCCGAAAATTTTCGGAGATCGAAGTGTCGGTCGGGCAGCTGGACATTACGCTGTACCGCGACGATTTGAGCGAGAGCGCGCCGCAGCCCCGCGTCAACGGCACGTATGTTGATTTTGAAATTGCGGGAAAAACGGTGGTTTTGGTAGACGATGTGATCTATACGGGGCGAACGGCTCGTGCGGCGCTGGACGCGCTGATGCAGCTGGGGCGGCCCGCAAAGGTGCAGCTGGCGGTGCTGATTGACCGCGGCCATCGGGAACTGCCCATTCGCGGAGATTATGTCGGGAAGAACATTCCCACGTCTCGCAAAGAAGTTGTGAAGGTCAATATCCCGCCGGTAGATGACAGTTTGGACACCTGTCTTTACGGGCTGGAAAAATAAAAAACGGAGGGAAAACAAATGAAACTTATTTTTGATGTAGAGGACAAGCCGAAGTTTAAACAACTGCTTGTTTTCGCGTTTCAGCAACTGCTGGCCATTATGGCGGCAACCATTGCGGTGCCGAACATTATCGGCAACGGAATGACACCGTCCGCCGCGCTGTTCGGTGCGGGAATCGGTACCATTGTGTACCTGCTGTTTACCAGATTTAAAAGTCCGGTATTTTTGGGTTCGTCCTTTGCCTTTATCGGCTCGATGCTGTCGGCGTTTGCGGGCGGCGTTTCCATGCAGCTCGGCTTCGCCGGTTTGCTGATGGGTGCTTGCTTTGCGGGTCTTGTCTACGTTTTAATTGCCATTATCGTGAAAATGGTCGGCGTAAAGTGGATCACTAAAATGATGCCGGCGGTTGTAATCGGACCGACGGTGGCCATCATCGGTTTGTCGCTGGCCGGCAACGCCGTGGGCGATCTTGCCGGCGTGGCCTTTGACAGCAATACCTCCTCGTTCTTGATGAACGGACATGCGGCAGCCTGTATCATCAGCGGTTTGGTGACCTTGACGGTGACCATGCTCTGCTCGGTATACGGCAAAAAAATGATGAAATTGATTCCGTTTATTCTCGGCATCCTGGCCGGGTATTTGACGGCGACGATCTTTACGGTGATCGGCAATGCCACCGGCAACGAATCCCTGGCGCTGATCGATTTTCAACCGTTTGTTGACGCGTTTTGCCCGTTCACAATCGGCAGCATCTTCACCGTGCCCGACTTTACGTTTATGCAAGCCTTTAAAGGTTTTGGCGAAGTGAACTTGCAATATGTCGGCACCATCGCGGTGGCCTACATCCCGGTGGCGTTTGTGGTTTTTGCAGAGCATATCGCCGACCACAAAAATCTTTCCAGCATTATTGATCGCGACCTTTTGGAAAAACCGGGTCTGACCCGTACGCTGTTGGGCGACGGCGTCGGTTCCATGGCGGGCGCTTTCTTCGGCGGCTGCCCGAATACGACATACGGTGAAAGCATTGCTTGCGTGGCCATCACCCGCAACGCCTCCGTATCCACCATTTTGATGGCTTCGTTGCTGGCCATTATCGCCTCGGTGATTACGCCGTTTGTTTTGTTCCTCGAAACCATTCCGTCCTGCGTAATGGGCGGTGTGTGCGTCGCGCTGTACGGATTTATCGCGGTCAGCGGTTTGAAAATGCTGCAAAAGGTGGATCTGGACGATAACAGAAATCTGTTCACCGCTTCGGTCATCCTGATCCTGGGTATCGGCAACTTTGCCATCACCTTCGGCAAAATCACGCTGAGAACGGTTGCCTGTGCATTGATCCTCGGTATTTTGACCAATGTCATTCTCTCCGGCAAGAAAAATAAAGAAGAAGAGTAAAAAAGAATAATAGGATAGATCCGATGGTCCGTCGGAATTATACAAAAGAACCGTCGGTTCGGCAGTTGGCTGAACCGACGGTTTTTTGCGCTCTTAAAACGCAAAAGAAAAAAGGCACGGTAAACCCCACAGGGGGTACCGCGCCTTTTTTAAATGAATCGGCAAATGTTTGCCGGGCTTTTATTATGTATAGAAAAAAAGCGCTGCTTTGCCGAAAATCGGGGCGCAGCGCCCAAAGAAATACGGAGATATGAGATAAAACCCCGCACCCGACAGGCGCTTTTATACGCTTTTTTAAAGGCGTCGATTTGATCGGATAAAGCCACGCGACCGACAGGCGCTTTTTATGCCCCGACAGCACAAAGGGTAAAGAAAAGCCCCCCTTAGGGACGGGCGGAAAGAAGCTGCGCTGACTTGGCAGATCTTTCGGCGAGCCGGCAAGGCTCTGCCGCTCGGATGCCCTAAAGGGGGTGCGCACTGCCGACCCGCGCCGGCAGCGCCGATTTTTTTGATTACCGATCGTTTTGAACGGCCACAAAGGTTTCTTCCACTTCCCGGCTTGGCTTTTTGGTGCAGAGGCTGACCGTGACGATCAGGATACAAGCCACAAGGAAAGCGGGCAGCAACTCATAAATATCCAAAACGCCGCCCAGCGGACGCACCAGATATTTCCAAATGAAGACCATGGCGCCGCCGCCGATCATCCCGGCCAGTGCGCCGAATTTGTTGCAGCGCTTCCAGAACAGACCGAACAGCACCACCGGACCGAACGCCGCACCGAAACCGGCCCAGGCAAAGGA
>CAKRPM010000185.1 GCA_934378025.1 uncultured Eubacteriales bacterium
ATCATCTCACGGGGATGTACGCCTTTGAACTGCCCAACGGATGGAAACGGCTGATTTTAAAGATCAAGGCGGATCCGCAGTTTGATTATAGACAGTCTTATATTTTTGAAAATTTGTGAAAAAAATGCACCGCTTTGCGGTGCATTTTCCTTTTGTGAGGGACGGCGGGCAAATATTGTTGCTTTTGGTAAAAATGTGTGATATGATACAAAGAATATAGTATGAAAGAGGAAAAGCAGATGAATCAACTTGCCCGAAAAGCCGTTCAGGCAATTTTATCGCATAAAAAGAGCGCGCTGGCCGTGTCCGTTCAGCAGGCGTTCATTTTTATGATACCCATTTTTATGATCGGGGCGACGGCGCTGATGCTGCAAAGCTTTCCGATTGCGTCGGTGCGGACATTGATTCAAAATGCCTGGGGCGGCGTGGTGAACGAATTTCTGGGCATGGTGTATACTGCGACCTACGGCTTTGCCGCGGTATATTTGCTGATCAGCCTTTCCTATTCGATATCGTTGTCCGCCGTTTCAAGGGGAGAGGCGCGGGTTTTGGCGGTGCTCTCTTCCGTGATTTGTTACTTTGCCTTTCTCGGGCCGAAGGTATACGGCGGCGGGGCGGATCTTTTGGAGTATACCAAAATGTCTAATTTGTTTTCCGCGCTGCTGGTTTCGCTTTCGGCAACGAAGTTATACTTTTGGTTTTATCGGTTGTTTCACCGCGTCAAGGGCGGCGACCGCATTTCTTTGTTCGTGCGCAGTATTCGCTCGATTTTTCCGATCACCGCTTGCCTGGCAATTTTTGCGGCGGCGGGGCTGGCCGTCAGTGCGGTGCCGGGCATCGACAATTTTAACGATTTGTTGGCGCTTTTGATCCGTCGGCCGTTCGAGTCCATCGGGGCCACTTATTGGGGCGGTTTTATCATCATGCTTTGCGAGTCCTTATTGTGGATGTTCGGCATCCACGGCGGCAATGTTTTTGATAATTTGCTGACGGCGCAGGACGGCGCCTTTGCGTTTCAAAACGGACAAATCATGAGCAAAGCCTTTACCGATACCTATGCGCTGATGGGCGGCTGCGGCATGCTGATTTGTCTGCTGCCGGCGCTGTGGTTGTTCAGTCGGGATCGCAAAAAGAAAAAACTTTGCCGCCTGGCGGGTGTGCCGATGCTGTTTAATATCAATGAAATCTTGGTATTCGGATTGCCGGTGGTGCTCAACCCCATTTATTTCATCCCCTTTTTGGCGGCGCCGTTGGCGGGGTATAGTGTGGCGTATCTTGCGACTTATCTCGGCTGGGTGCCGCAGATTGTCAATGCCGATGTTCAGTGGACCACCCCGGTTTTGATCAGCGGTTATCAGGCCACCGGATCGATTGCAGGCAGCATTTTGCAGGCTGTGCTGTTGCTGCTGGGCGTGTTGATTTACCTTCCGTTTGTTCGGCTGGACAACCGTATCAGCGAGCAAAGCGCGGCGCAGTGCGCCGATCGGTTGACGGAAATTTGCCATGAGCGCGAGGCCAGAGGACTGCCGTATGCGTCCGAAACGCAAAGCGTACTGCTGCACTCGTTTGAGGATGATATTGCCGTAAAACTCGGCAGAGATATCGACAAGGGTGAAATTTTGCTGCATTATCAACCCTTGGTGCGGGACGGACGACCGGTGGCTGCTGAGGCGCTGCTTCGGTTTCGGTATAACGATCGGGGGCGTTTTCTCTATCCGCCGCTGGTGGTGGGCATTGCCGAGGAAAACGAACTGTTCGAGCCGATGACGCGGGTGATTGTGCGTCGGGCGCTTGAGGATTTGCGTCAAGTGCAGAAAATTTCCCCCGATTTTAAAATTACGGTCAATCTGCCGATGCAGTTTTTGCTGCAGTCGGCTTTCCGCAGGGATTTGATTGGCGCCGCTCAAACTTCCGGCGTTCGGCCGAAAACCTTCGGAATTGAAATTACAGAGGATCTGCAACTGTCGGATACGGAGGATTACCAAACCATTTTCGATGAACTCCGCGGGGCGGGGATTGAAATTTTGATGGACGATTTTTCAATGGGGCATACCTCGGTGTCGCTGCTGCAGAAAAACTATTTTGACTATATAAAAATTGACGGTAATTTAATTCGCCGCTTGGAAAACGAGCGTTCGCAAAGCATTGTTTCCTCCATTGTCGCTCTGGGGCATACGCTTCATTTGGGCGTGGTGGCGGAATATGTGGAAACCGAAACGCAGCGCGATCGGCTGCTGGCCATGGGGTGCCATCTTTTTCAAGGGTACTTGTATTACAAGGATATGCCGATTGCGGATTTGTTGGAAACGCTGCGTCGGCAGTAAAGCGTACGAAAAGTATAAAAAGGCTGTAAAAACAAATGTTTTTACAGCCTTTTTTAAAGAGATTCAGAGCATTTGTACGCTGCGAATGTTTTGCGTGTTTTGGCGAGGCTCAATGCCTGACAGCGCCGAAACGATATAAAATACCAGCGTTCCGATCAGGGCAATCAGCGCAATGGCGCCCAGAATGATAGCAATGATTTTTCCGACGCTCATGGCTTCCTCTTGTCCCCGACACTTTAAGCGGCGCAGCGCCAAGCGGCATTGCTCGCTGACCTGTAGGTCCGCGGGGGTGAAATCCAGCTTGTTCAGCCGTACCAAATCAAAGGCGTACAGCGCGCTTTGCAAGCTCTCGATGCTCTGCGTTTCGGGGCGCAGCGCTCGGTCGGCCAGGCGGCGCATATAGGACAGCATGGCCCCCGGAATACCGTTTTCGGCCGCTTCTCTTTCATATTGTTCGGCAAGCGCCTCGCTTTCGCACAGGCCTTTTTCGGCCATCAGCGCTTTCGCGGGCGGGTAGCCCTCCTGCGCCGCCGCTTTCAGCAGCGAGAAAAACGGTTCGCTTGCGTACTGTTCATCCGCGTATCGGGTGACAAAGGCAAATTTCGCCGCCGCCGACTGCTTGCAAAGCGCTTCCAGCGTTTCGCGCGGGGTCACGTCGGTCACCCCTGCTTTTACGATTTCCATTTCCGCCTGCGTGCGGCAGTTTTGCCGCCGAACGCTTTCTGCGGAGATTGCCGCGGCATTTGCCGTTTGTTGCGCCATCGCCTGCGGCGTATGCTCCTCATCCAGTGTTTTTGCCGTCTGCCAGCGGATGAAATTCACCGGGACAAACAGGGCAAAAATGCCCAGCGTAATGACGCTTAAAAATCCCCACAGTAAATATTTTAAGAACAGCTCTCCCGTTTCACCGACAAAAACCAGCCGTCGGGAATCAATGACGCTGTGCTTTGTCAGCCATTCCAGATACAGCTTTTCCGCCCAGGCAAAGCCGACGATGGGCACCAGTCTGACCAAAAACATCAGCAGCGAAATGCCGATATAGCCCCAAAC
>CAKRPM010000186.1 GCA_934378025.1 uncultured Eubacteriales bacterium
GTACAATGCCGCGAAACTGAGCGATATAGCCAAAAACGGCACTGAAAAATTGAGCAATTTGCCCCCCTTTACATAAAAATAAAAATATGATAAAATAAAAGTGTCTATAAAAAAGATTACGGAAAGGATAAAACGATGGGGGAGATTGTCAGCATCGTTTCCGGAAAAGGCGGCGTCGGGAAAACGACGCTGTGCACCTGCCTGGCGTTCTCGCTGGTATTTTCCGGGAAAAAAGTGCTTTGTATTGACGGCGACAAAGGCCTGAAAAATTTGGATCTTTTGCTGGGAATGGAAAGCATGACGGTGTTTGATTTGTCCGATGTTTTGGAAGAGCGGGTAACGCTGAAAAAAGCGCTGGTGGCGCACACGTCCTGCCCGAATTTGCAACTGCTCAGCGCTGCGCATGATTATAACGAGGTGATTGATCCCGAAAAACTGCGCGCACTTTGCGAGCGGGTGCGGCCGCAATACGATTTTATTTTGATCGACGCGCCTGCGGGCATCGGCGAGGGATTTTCCTGCGCGGTGTATGCGTCCGATCGTTCGATTGTGGTGGCAACGCCGGATATTACCTCGGTGCATGACGCCGAGAGAACGGCGGGACTGATCTTTGAAAAGCGAAATATGCCGGTGCATCTGGTCATCAATCGTATTCGGCCCGTCCTGATGGAAAAGGGGGAAATGAATAATATTGATGAAATTATGGATCGAATCGGCGTACCGTTGCTCGGTATGATTCCGGAGGACGAGCAGGTCATTATCGGCGCGAACCGTTTTGATCGTTTGCTGAAAAGCAAAACCGTCAGCGCCGAACCTTTTCGGAATGTGGCGGCGCGGCTGTGCGGGGCGCAAAAACCGCTGGCGCGTCTTTGGAAACGATATGCAAAAAGATAAGGTAGGGAAAGAGGATATATGAACATAGCGTTAATTGCAGATGAAAAAAAGAAAGAGCTTATGGTGCAGTTTTGCATTGCCTATGCCGGCATTTTGGCAAAGCATACCATCGGCGCCACCGCTACCACGGCTAATTTGATCAATGAGGCCACGGGGCTGGAGGTGCAGCGCTTTTTGAGCGGAACGCAGGGCGGTGCCGATCAAATTGCCGCGCGCATTTCGTGCGGCGAGGTGGACATCATGCTGTATTTCCGCGATCCCTCCACGCCCTCCAAATTGGAGCGGGAGGAAAGCGTGATTTTGCGTTTGTGCGATGTGCATAACGTTCCGGTGGCGACCAATATTGCCACGGCGGAGGTTATTATTATGGCGCTGGACAGAGGAGATTTGGATTGGCGCAACTATATGAAGTAATTTCGGCTTTTTGAGGCGACTGACAATCGCGGAGAGCTTACAAACCAATATAGAAAGCGGAGTTTTGTACTCAATAAAGGGTGGCACCGCGGGAGAAATCTCGTCCCTTAAAAAGCAATAGCTATTGCTTTTTAAGGGATGTTTTTATTGTTTTTAAACGGAAAGGAAAAATGGGAAATGGCACTGAATGTATCATCCCCGAAGGGAACAATGGATGTTTTGCCGGGGCAGAGTGAAAAATGGCAGGCGCTGGAAAACGCCGTGCGCTCGGTTTGCAAACGGTACGGTTTTGAAGAAATTCGGACCCCTGTGTTTGAACACACGGAGGTGTTTTCGCGCGGCGTGGGCGATACCACGGACGTTGTCAGTAAAGAAATGTACACGTTTGAGGATAAGGGGCATCGTTCTGTTACCCTGCGGCCGGAGGGGACGGCGGGCGTTGTGCGCTCGTTTTTGGAAAACGGATTGTTTAACAATGTGCTGCCGGCCAAGCTGTATTATTTGATCGGCTGTTATCGCTATGAAAAACCGCAAAAGGGACGGCTGAGAGAATTTCATCAGTTCGGTATTGAAATGTTCGGGGCGACCGATCCGTCGGCCGACGCGAGCGTGATTGCCATGCCGCATCGCCTGTTTCGGGAAATCGGCGTGCGCGGGATTAAGCTGCACCTGAATTCCATCGGCTGCCGAAGCTGTCGGGGAGAATACCGCCAAAAACTGATTGCGTATTTTGAGGATAAAAAAGAGCAGCTTTGTCCGACTTGTCAAGAACGGCTGTACAAAAATCCCATGCGGATTTTGGATTGCAAGGATCCCGCCTGTCAGGCGCTTTGCAAGGACGCGCCGTTGATTTTGGACAGCATTTGCCCCGATTGCCGCACGCATTTTGACACGGTGCGCAAGTACTTGGACGGTATGGGCATCGAATATCTTGTGGATCCGAAAATCGTCAGAGGACTTGATTATTATAACCGTACGGTGTTTGAGTTTGTCAGTGAGGAAATCGGCGCGCAGGGAACGGTCTGCGGCGGCGGAAGATACGACGGTATGACCACGCAGCTGGGCGGCGCGGACTATCCCGGCATCGGCTTTGCCATGGGACTGGAGCGCTTTTTGTTGCTGCTGGAGGCGCAGGGCATTGATTTGGCCAGCCCGAACGTTCCGGATCTATATATCGCACCGCTGGGCGAGCGGGCGCGGGCGGCTGCATTGAAAATCGCCGAGGATCTGATTTCTCAGGGCGTCAGCGTCAGCACCGATTTGATGGGGAAAAGCGTAAAGGCACAGATGAAATACGCCAATCGGATCGGCGCCAGATATGTCGCCGTAATCGGGGACAGCGAGCTGGACGCGGGCGTAATTCGACTGAAAAACATGGCGCAGGGCGAGGAAAAGGAAATTGCGCTGCAACAAATTACAAAAAAGGATTTGGCATAGGGGAGAAAAGGTATGTTAGACAGAACTTGTTATTGCGGAGAAATCAACCGGTCGCAGATCGGCGAGAGTGTGATTTTGTACGGCTGGGTACAGCGCCAGCGGGATTTGGGCGGCCTGATTTTCATTGATTTGCGCGATCGTACGGGCTTGGTGCAGCTTCAATTTGACGAAAGCGTACATAAAGAAGCCTTTGATACGGCGTTTGGCGTACGCGGAGAATATGTGCTGCGCGTGCGGGGAACGGTGGCGCTTCGCGGCGGCGCCGTAAACAACGAGCTGGCCACCGGCGCGCTGGAGGTTTTGGTGGAGGAAATTCGCGTACTTTCCAAGGCGCAGACGCCGCCGTTTGAAATTTTGGAGGACAGCGATGTAAAGGAAGAACTGCGGCTGAAACACCGTTATCTGGATTTGCGCCGCGGGGATTTGTGCCGGGCCATGATGTTCCGTCACCGCGTGACCAAATTTACAAGGGACTACTTTGATCAAAACGGCTTTTTGGAGATCGAAACGCCGATTTTGAATAAATCCACGCCCGAGGGCGCGCGGGATTATCTGGTGCCGTCCCGAATTCATGAGGGCTGCTTTTATGCCCTGCCGCAAAGCCCGCAGCTGTACAA
>CAKRPM010000187.1 GCA_934378025.1 uncultured Eubacteriales bacterium
CACTTTCCCCGAGGGCACCGTCCAATGTTCCGCCGGTATTAAAGGATACGATTACACTGCCGGCATAGGCTTTTTTCAGTTTTTGAATACACCGGGCAAACAAACTTGTCCGATATATCGTGCCGATCTTGGCAGTAATTTTTTGCAACCGCCGCATTCGCGCGCCTCCTTCTTTTAAACATTTAAAAAAAGCATCAACGGTGGGGTTGATGCAAAATTCTGATAATTTTTCCTTTAGTATTATATTACAGCGGCACCGTATTGTCAACACTTTTTCCGGGCGGCAATGGATAGTATTTCTTAATTTTTAAAAGAATTTCCAAGTGTTTTGTTTTTTAGATCGTGTTATACTTTCTATATTAAGCTAAAGGAGTCAAAATATGAAAATTTCCGAATTATCCCTGCGAGAAAAAATTTTGCAAACCGTCGTAATACGCGTAAATAAAGATCATTTTGTTTCCGATAAAGTCGGGGCTGCGTTTTTCTTCGGCGAAATCATCACCGAGGCGGATGAAATGGGGCTGGAATGTGCCCGAAATACATTACGGAAATATATTGACAATGCCGATATTCCCATTTTGATTACATCGGATTTTGAAAACGGCTGCGGCAGTATGCTCAAAGGGCTGACGCCCCTTCCCTATATGATGAGTTTGGGAGCGGCAAACAGCGAACAGCTCGCCTACGATTACGGTAAAGCCACAGCATTGGAGGCAAGACAGGTCGGGGCAAACTGGTCGTTTTCGCCGGTCAGCGATTTGAATATCAACCCCAGAAACCCGCTGGTAAATGTCAGAGGAATGACCGATGATCCCGCGCTTGCCGTACGGCTGATAAAACAAATCATCCGCGGCATGCAGGAAAACGGATTGGCGGCCTGTGCCAAGCATTTCCCCGGAGACGGCATGGATTATCGCGACCAGCATATCACAACAACCTGCAACTCTTTAAGCTTGGCGGATTGGAAAAAGAAACACGGCCACGTTTTTGAATCGCTGATTAAAGACGGCGTGTACTCCATTATGGCGGGTCATATTACCCTGCCCGCCTATCAAACAAAGCTTGCCGAAAACGGCCTATATTTACCGGCAACTCTTTCCGAAGAACTGATTACCGGATTGCTGAAAAATGAGATGGAATTTAATGGTGTGGTTGTCACCGACGCGCTGGGCATGGGCGGATTTGCCGGGTATTATGAAGACAAACGGCGTGCTGAAATCGAAAGCTTTAAAGCCGGTTGCGATATGATGCTCTGGCCGAACGAAAACTATGTAAGCGATATGGAAAGCGCTGTTCAAAACGGCTATATTTCCATGGAGCGGTTGGATGACGCAGTCGGCAGAATTTTGGAAATGAAAGAAAAACTCGGATTGTTTGCGCAGGATAACCATGCCATAAAGTTGTCCGACCGGGATAAAGAATTTGTAAAACAGACCCAAAAATCCGTTGCCGAAAAATCGATAACACTTGTTAGAGATCGAGCGCATCATTTTCCGTTAGATACAAAGAAAATTCAGAAAATCGCCGTAGTCCCGATCACCCATCATGCACCGGCTTTGGAGGAAGCAAAGCTGCTGTGCGATGAGCTGATATCCCATGGCTTTACCGTAGATTATTTTGAAAACGGCATCAAAGAGCCGGACTACAAAGATCACGATTTGATTATCCATGCCCTGTTTTCTCGTCCGTTCCGTCCGATCGGATTTTTGGATTTTATGGATCAACAGGCACGCAAAATCAGCAAATCATTTCTCTACGGAACCGAAAAAAGCATGGTCGTTTCTTTCGGTTCGCCGTATTTCGGAAATCAATATTTTGAAAAGGTACCCACTTATGTTAATGCATACAGCTTCCTTGCCCCAAGCGTAAAAGCGTTTGTACGCGCTGCCGTCGGCGAAATTCCGTTTACGGATTTTTCCCCGGTACAATTATAAGCGACAATAGAAATTATTAAAAAAACACCGAGATCAGGCCATAAAAGGCTTTTCTCGGTGTTTTTTTGATTTTATACCTTTCCTGCAGTGCGGTTCATTCGTTTAATTTCGGCCAAAACGATTTGATGATCCTTAATCTCTTTAATGATCAGCGATACATCATCAAAATGAAGTTTGATATCCTTTTTTCCGTCGTCCGGTATTCCTTTTAGACGATCAAATATGTATCCGGTAAAGGTGTTGATATGTTCCGTATCAAAATTAATCCCTACAGCCTTCTCTATGTCATCTAGCTCAACGTTTCCGTTGATCTCCCAAGTATCACTGTCGATTTGATTAATTTTTGGTTCAACCTCTTTCTGTGGTGAGGCGTCCTCGCGAAGATCACCTACAAGTTCTTCAATTAAATCTTGTAATGTGACGATACCCGCCAGACCGCCATACTCATCCAAAACAACAGCCAAAGTATTATGCGTCTGCTTCATATTGCGGAATAAAACATCCGCCTTCACTGTTTCCGGCACAAAGTAAGCCGGTTCCAAGGCTGCACGCATAATGTTTTTTCGACTTCGATCCTTTTCTCTCAGGTAAACCTTTGCATTCAACACACCCACCACTCTGTCGGGCGAGCCGTCGCAAACCGGATATCGTGAAAAGCAGCTGTTGCAAATAACCTCCTCCCACGTATCATCGGAATCTTCCAACCAAAGCATGGTCAGATCTGTGCGATGCGTAAGAATTTCTCCGACCGAAAGATCATCAAATTCAAATACATTTTGTATAAAATCCTGCTCTTCTTTATCTATGGCCCCGGTTTCTCCGCCTGTTTCAACCATCATGCGTATATCCTCTTCGCAGATGCCATCTTCCGCTTCGTTCGGATCAATTCCAAAGGCTTTCAGCACAATGTTTGTTGAAACCGACAACAACCATACAATCGGCTTAAAAAGGACGGAAATACCACTAACAATGCCGGATACCTTGAGAGACAATTGTTCGGCTTTCTTCATGGCAATTCTTTTGGGAACCAATTCTCCGAAAATAAGCGTAAAGTAAGAAAGGATCAGTGTAATAAAAATTACCGCTAACATATCCAGCGTGTTTCTGGATATGGTTACCCCCAACCTCAAAAGCCACTCAACAAGCGGATCGGAAAATCCGTCGGCCGCAAATGCGCTTCCGAGAAAGCCGGATAGTGTAATGGCAATTTGAATTGTCGAAAGAAATTTAGCCGGCTCATTTTTCAGTTTTCTCAATCGCCTTGCTCTTTTGTTCCCCTGTTCGGCAAGACGATCAATTCTTGCTTCATTCACGGACAGCACGGCCAGTTCAGCGCTGGCAAACACGGCATTTAGTGCAATTAAAATAATCTGTATCAACAATAAAAATATGATTGATCTGTTCATAAT
>CAKRPM010000188.1 GCA_934378025.1 uncultured Eubacteriales bacterium
GTGTGCGCACTTATCTCGGCACTTGGTCGGCGCAGCAGAAACCGGGCGATTTTGTCCGCAAAAACGTTACTATCAATCAATTGACCGCGCTGCGCAAAGGCAGCTCACCCCAAAAGGTCTATGAAACCGTGGGCGAACCGCAATGGTTTGAGGGCAGCGCCTTGGACTACCGCGACGCCTTTACTCTCAGCGACGGCAGCGTTGTATATTTGGTTTACTCGGATCACCACACCAAGCTGGCTTCCGCCTATCGGATGTTGGACAATAAACAGGTAACGGTGACGCTGCGATGAAAAAAACGGTTTTAATCATGCTGTGCGCGCTGCTGTTCTGCAGCGGCTGCGCCCGTTCCCAAACCCTGTCGCTGTACATTTTGTCCCGCGACAGCATTACCGATAGTATGAGTGACAGCGAAATTGCCGCCGCTGCGCGGCAAAACGGGCGTGTTGCGCTCACCGGGGATGATTTTGCGGGCGTGATGTGGGAGGAGCAACGCTTTCAGGTGAAAGCCCAAGCCGTTCCCTCCGTCGGTACGACGACGGCCGAAAGCGGCGGCAGCGCTTTGCTGAAAACCGACGGCGAAGATGTGTTTGTTTGGATGGTGAATGATCGGGTTGTATATGTCGGCGGGTTTGTGCAAGGCGTCGGCACCGCCGGATCGCAGCGCGTTCCGTTTATTAAAGACAGCGGGCGCACCTCCTTTACCATACAAACCGACGATCGATACGGCGAGGATATTCGATTTAATAAAACGCTTTACCGTTTCTTTCAAAATGCGGGTCTTTTAAAAAGCGAAATTTCGGAGTAAATATTTTACCGCTCGGATCGGCGCTTCGGCAGACGGATTTGCAAAATCCGCCGCGACTTCTTATTTTTTTCCTGCCATACATAAAAGCGCGGCTGTGAACACATGTTTCACAGCCGCGCTTTTTCTTTTTTACAATCCCCGCTGCAGCGGGGGCGCTTTGATTATTTTCCGTTTTTTAAGATATAGTGAATCGAACCGATAAATTTGGTTTGATACCCCCGCCGTACAAAATCGGCATGAGAGTTTACATCCGCGGGAAATTCAAACAGCGCACTCTCATATCCCAGTTCTTCATAAGCATACCGCATCAAATAGCCTTTGCCTTGCGTTGTGCTCGGCCGGGTTTGCGGGAACTGACTTTTAAAGGCCTGACTCAAAAAACCGCTGGGATTTTGCGTAATAATCTGATTATACCAACCGTGCACGTCAATGAAAATATTGCGCCGTGTACCGTGCACCGCTCTTAAAAATCCGTCAATCGCCTGTGCTTCAGACGCCGCCATCGGGGTGCTGCCGTTATAGTTACGCGCGCCGGTATAACGGGTAAACCCGGAGGGGAAGCATCGGTTGAGATCGATGCCGCGTTTAACCTTTTCTCCGTTTTGATTATACGAATACACCGTGCACCGTCCGCTGCCGTAGCAGCTATTGCCGTCATACAAGCCGTCGGGGTTGAGCAGCGGCAAAACATAAACGGTCCAGCCGTCTGTCAGGCTTTTGCTGCCTTTCAAATCTTTAATCAGTGCCTCGGCGGTATTGACCAATTCCTGACCGTCACGGGCAAAATGATCCTCCCAGCCGTGAATGGCAAAGCCCAGCACCAAAACATTTTTGCCGTTGCCGATGCGCGTACCCGTCAACGCTCTGCCCGCGCCGCTGACGCCGTATACAAATGTGCTCACCCGCGGCGGTGCTTGCAGCGTAAACTTTTGACGAAGCGCAGCGTTTACCAATCGGCTGGTCATAGCCGCCAACTCGCTGCGCGTGATTTTTTGCATGGGTGCAAACGTACCGTAGCCGTCCTGCCCTCTGGTAATGCCCGCATTATAAAAGCGCTTTGCGGCCAAAACATCTCCGCCGCCGATATAGTCCGGGATTTGGGAGATATGATTGATGTCTTTCAACGCGTCGTTTCCCAGCACTGCCGACAACAACGCCACGGTTTGCGCGCGTGTCAGCGGGCGCTCGGCCGACTGCCGTCCGCCCGGCAGCTGCACACCCAGGCTTTCCAGATAATCAAAGTATTTATCCCACCAATTTTTCCCCTTGGGAAAAGATTCCAGATAATCGGTGCTGCCCAGGGTATATGTATTATGAAGGCGCGCCGCAATGGCCGCCGCTTCGTTCAGACAAACCGTAGAGGTTGTATCAAAGCGGCCGGCGCTCACCCCGCTCATAATTCCCTTTTGATAACACTCGCGCACATTCTTGTAAAACCAATCGCTTTTACGCACATCGCTGAAATTGTTAGAATAGACTCTTTGATCGGTAAAATGATCGAAATCGCCCGCACAGCGCGGTGCAAAATAGGTTTTCTTGCGCAATTTCGGGTACACCATTCTCCCTAAAATTGCCGCCAGTTCGCACCGTTTAATATTACTGTCCGGCAGCATACGTCCCTGCGAATCGGAACCGGTCAAAATGCCCGCACGGTACAGCGTCAAAATTTTATCCGCCGCACTGCCGTTATAATCGGGAATTTCATACATAATATTGATCTGCGCAGCGTCCTTGGGATCGATGATCTGTGCCAGCAAGGCAAAGACGGTGGCGCGATCGGCATTCTTTTGCGCTTTTTCATACAAGCCGCGGGGCAGATTCATGTTATCCGCCAAATAGGTGAAATACCCTTTATACCACGGTTTGCTTTTTAAATACGGTTGCAGATCGCCGTCGGTATAAATGCTGTGAAAACGCGCCGCCACGGTAACGGCTTCCGCCACAGTGAGCGTGCCGTCCGGATAAAAGCGCCCTTTGTCGCCCTCCATCAAGCCGACCCGACTGACCGCCTGCACGGTTTGATAATACCAGCTGCGGCGGGGGACATCTGTATAGTTGCCCCGTCCGCCCTGCTCCGTAAAACGATCAAGGCTGCCCTCCGCCGCCGCAAATGCGGGCAATGCCGTTACCAAGCACAGTAACAGGCATATTCCCGCACGAAGTATCTTTTTCATCATGCTCCCCCTTTCTCCTGTCTTGCCATAGTAGAGCACTGTTACGACGGATTATTTTCAATATTTCCCCGTTTTTTATAAAACGTGGTAATTTTTATCGAAATTCATAAGGATCGTGGCCACTTCCGCACGGGTTGCATTGCCCTGGGGATTAAAGTACCCGTTCGAACCGTTGACCAGTCCCGCTGTCTGGCATTTTTGCACGTATTGCTTTGCCCAGCCGGAAATCTTTGCATTGTCCTTAAAGACAATCGGTTTGTTGATGTTTTTAAGGGTGATGCCGGCAAACTTGCAGTAGGTCACCATCATCTTGCAAATCTGCTCGCGCGTTACATTTTCTTC
>CAKRPM010000189.1 GCA_934378025.1 uncultured Eubacteriales bacterium
GGCCTTGACCGAGGAGGAGGAATTCGCCGCCATTTACAACTTGGACGTGGTGGAGATTCCCACCAACCGGCCCGTGGCTCGTAAGGATGATCCCGATGTGGTCTACAAGACCGAGGCCGGTAAGTTCCGCGCCGTCATCCGCCAGATTCAGGAGTGCCACAAAATCGGCCAGCCTGTTTTCCAGCATCCAAAGCGCCGTCTCACGCGCATTTTCACCGAATTCACCAAACAAACTGCCGCTGTTGATTTGAAGCAAAATCCCGTTTTCCTTTAAATAACGCGCATGCTTGCGGTTTTTCGTCAAAAAAGAAAAACGCTCCGGATGCGCCAAAACCGGAACATAGCCCGCTGCTTGCACAGTCGACAACCGCTCCATTGCCTCTTTGCCATTACGCCGAAAATCAAACTCCACCAGCATATAACGACTGCTGTTTAACGAGAGAAACTTCCCTTCTTGAAGCAACATACGGTAATTTCCCTCCAGACAGACCTCCTGTCCCGGTAAAATTTCAATCGCCAAATTTTCTTTTCGTGCAGCGCACCGCAGCTGATCAATTCGATCCAAAATCATCCGTTCCGCCAAACAGTCATTACTTGAAAAAAGGTTGGCATGCGGCGTTGCAACCATTACGGTTGTACCCGCTGCCGCCGCTTTGGCAAGCATCAATAAGGATTCTTCACTGCCGGAAGAACCGTCATCCACCAACGGCAGAATATGACAGTGGAGGTCAATCATACAAACTCTTCTCCCACCTAAGCATTATTAAAAATATTATATAATACTTTTTTGGTTTTGACAACCTTTAAATTACAAAAACCCTATATTGTTAAAAAATACATAATCCAAAGCGGTGAAAGCGGCCATTTTACAAATTCTTATTCTTTTTTCATATCCACGAAAGTCAATCCGTCAATTTCCGTATGCGTTTTGTAGGCCGTATAGCCCATTTTTCTGTAAAGATCAATATTGCTTTTGCTCTTCGTACAGGTATACAGTTCTTTTCGTTGATTCGGACACATGTCATCCACCTCGTGCAACAGTCTTTTCGCCAAGCCTCGGCGCCGGTAACTCGGATGAATCATCAGCCGCCCTACCTCAACAATTTCATCGTTCTTTCTATATCGTATCGACCCGATGATTTTTCCAAAATCATCCTCAAGTTTCAATACCGTCCAATTTTCAAAATCTTTTTGATGTTCTTGCGAAGTCTCTTGCAGTGCCGGTATGTCACGGCTTCCGATCATTTCCGCTTCACTTTCAAAACACAGCAATTGCAACGCATACAACTGCGAAACATCTTTCCTTTCAGCTTGTGTGATTTTCACGGTTTTCCTCCTCAAAGCGCACCATTTTATAGTGTCCGATTTTCATTGTTCGGAAAGTCCGGTAAGCGTATCTCCGGCAATGCGATACACGGTCCAATCCGACATTGGCTCCGCTCCCAAAGATCGGTAAAAATCGATGCTCGGTTTATTCCAATCAAGGCACCACCACTCCAACCGCCCACAGCCGCGCTCCACAGCAATTTGCGCAAGCTTTTTCAAAAGCGCTTTGCCATATCCCTTGCCACGGCATTCCGGCTTTACATATAGATCTTCAAGATAAAGACCCGCACGTCCGAGAAATGTTGAAAAGTTATGAAAAAACAATGCAAAACCAACTTCTCGGTCATTTTCAAGGGCAAAAATCACCTCGGCCTTTCGTTTATCAAAAATCCATTCTTCCAACAACGCCTCATCTGCCACCACTTGATCCGCCATTTTTTCATACTCGGCCAATTCTTTTATAAATTGTAAAATCAGTGCTGTATCTTCCCGCTGTGCATTTCTGAATGTCAACATTTTCGCCCCATCCATTCCTCTCTTAAAAACTCATAAAATCATTTTACCACACTATGCCGTATCAAGCAAGGAATATCAAAAAACACCCCCATGCTTATTATTGCATATTCAGTCAAAGTCACAAGACAGACCCTACGCACTTCACCCGATTCATGGGTTTTTATCTGCCCAAAGCAGACGTTTGGGGCAGTGCTTTTGTGTATTTTCTAATTGTCACAGCGGCGTAAAGCATAACCGCCAGCTCCGTAATCGGCATTGCAAACCAAATGGCGTCGGCGCTGATCAGCGCCGGAAGAATCATAATTAAAATACCGCTGATAACAAGTCCACGCGCCACCGACACAACGAAAGCCGCCTTTGGTTTCATGATTGCCTGAAAATAATATGTCGAAAAGATGTTAAACGGCAGCAACAGAAACGACAGCGCATAGGTGCGGACAATAGCGGGCGCCATATTCAATATCTCAGGGGTGGGTGCCATAAAAATGCGAATATAGACATTGGGGCACGCCATGCTTAGAGCCGTCCAGAACACGCCGAAGAATACCGTTGTCCAAAGTGCCAACCGAAGTGTTTCCTGAATACGTTCACCTTTCCCCGCGCCGAAGTTTGTGGAAACAATCGGTTGAGCCGCCTGTCCGACACTGTATGCACAGCACTGGACAAAGGTGCTGACCTGTATGATCGGTCCATAAATCGCCAATGCATTTGCCCCCAGATATTTCATGATTTGGCGGTTAAAGAGCACAGTCAGGATGCCCATTGCCACATCGATAAAAAAGGTGGAAAAACCTGTAACAGAAATCTCGCGGAGCTTTCCGAAAAAATTTTCAGGTCTTGCCGGTCGAAGCGTTTTTTTTCGACTGATAAAATGGGTCAGCATCACAAGAAACGAAATACCGGAACCGATAGCGGTCGCAAGTCCCGCACCATAGATACCCATATCGCAGGTAAACACAAAGAAATAGTCGCCAAAGACATTAAAAACACCGCCGGACAGCACGCCGAGCGTTGCAAGTCCCGGATTGTTGTCATTTCTCAAAAATGCCGCCAGCATTTGATTAAACAGAAACAATGGGAACACATATTTGATCGGACGCATATATTCCTTTGCCAACAGGAGCAGCGATTCATCCGCGCCGAAGAAACTCAGAATCTGCCGTTCAAAGCATATCACTCCAATCCATGCCAAAACGGATAAAATCACAGCGCCGATCACCGCCGACGTAAAATACTGATTTTCACTTCCGTCGCTTTTTTCGCTGCCGCGCTTTGTGCTGAAAATGACGCTGCCGCCAATCCCCATCAGCAGCCCCAGACTGTATATAATGTTCCATACCGGTGCGACAACCGCCAATGCCGCCGTCCCCTGCGGTCCGTGATACTGTCCGACCATTGCCGTATCTACAATAGAGTAAACCGAGGTAATTATGGCACTGCCAAACGCCGCCGATAAATATTTAAAATACAGCAGCTTTTTTC
>CAKRPM010000190.1 GCA_934378025.1 uncultured Eubacteriales bacterium
CTCTTGTATATGGGTCATCATTTTCCTTTGCGGTAAAAAAACCACCCTTCGGCTGAAAAAGGAAAATCTGTTGCCAAAGACACGGCTGGTTTTGCCGTGTCTGACCTTGGGACTGTCTGCCTTTATTATGCAAATCAGCGAAAGTATTATTTCGGTTTGTTTTAATTCCTCTCTTTTAAAATACGGCGGTGATATCGCTGTGGGTGCCATGACCATTTTAACCAGCGTTATGCAATTCGCCATGCTGCCGCTGCAGGGCGTGGCACAAGGTGCACAGCCGATTGCCAGTTTTAATTACGGTGCCGGCAATGCCGGGCGCGTCAAAAAGACATTTCAAATTTTGCTGACAGTCTGTATAAGTTATTCTACGGTTTTATGGGGTACGGTCATGTTGTTCCCGGATCTTTTTGCCAAACTTTTTTCCTCAGATACCGCATTGATCGCCTTTACGGCAGACGCACTCCGTATTTATTGCGGTGCCTTGCTGTTGTTCGGCATCCAAATTGCCTGTCAAATGACATTTGTCTCCATCGGAAACGCCGTATGCTCCATTACCGTGGCTGTACTTCGAAAATTTGTGTTGTTAATTCCGCTGATTTATATTTTGCCGCATTTTTTCGAAAACAAAACCAATGCAGTATATTTGGCAGAGCCGGTTGCAGATACGATTGCCGTCACCTGTACGGCGCTTCTATTCTTTTTTGAATTTCGAAAAGCGTTGAAAAAGATAAAAAATTAAAATAACGGCGGTTCAAAAGAACTGCCGTTATTTTTTACACTCCTACTTATCTATAATTTTTTGAGCTTTTCAAAATACGCGACGGATCGCGTCCGTTTGTTTGTGATTAAAGGGTGGACTTCGAAAAATTTTGATTGAGCAATTTAAAAATGATCCGTGTCGCATCCTTCAAAGAAATGTTTTACGGATCACCGCCATGGCGGTGAAACCTTGAAAAAGTTTTCACAAAATCACCTCTTTATTGTAAAAAATAAAACTTGTCCATTTCGATAATATGGCACCTGCGAAAAAACTCTCTATAATATATAACGGAAAAAAAGTTCGATTTGTGACAAGATTTTCATTTATTTACAAAAAATTAACAATTTGGACATATATACCGCCGTTTTTCGTGCTATTATCGCTGCCGAACCCGCAAAGATGTCAAAAGGGGTGTCGGGTGCAACGCTTTTACCGTCTGCCCTTTTCCGTTTTGGGCAAGCCTCCCGACGGCGGGTTGATAAGCAGAATACGATTGAGCCGCCCGAATTTTTCAAATCATCGATTTGCCGCACGGTTGTATAAAATAAAAATGCGAGAGACCGACTTTTCGTCGATCTCTCGCATTTTTTAATTTACAGCCTTGAGGGCTTTTTTACTGTTTCCGGACAACGGTCTGTTTTTTATCTTTGCGCCGACGGTTGGTTTTTAGAGGGGTCGGTCGACAATGAGTTGTTACAGACGCCAGACGACAGTCGTTTTTTTACAGTTTCCAGCCGACGGTTTGTTTCTTTCCGCCGACAAAGTCCGCATAAATGCCGGGCCGGGCAATCAGCTGTTCGTGCTTGCCCTGCTGCACGATACGCCGTGATCGATGACGAGAATTTGATCTGCGTTGCGCACGGTTTTCAGCCGATGCGCGATCATGATGATCGTCTTATCGCGCGTCAGCGCTTCAATCGCTTTTTGCAGGCGATCCTCGTTCTCGGGATCGACATTTGCCGTAGCTTCGTCCAAAATGACAATCGGCGCGTTTTTAAGCATGGCACGCGCAATGGAAATGCGCTGCTTTTCGCCGCCGGAAAGACTGGCGCCGCCTTCTCCGATAACAGTTTGATAACCGTCGGGCAGACTTTCGATAAAGTCATCGCAACAGGCGGCTTTTGCCGCCGCAACAACCTCGTCATGCGTTGCTTCCGGCCGCCCGAATTTAATATTATTCTCAATGGTGTCGGCGAACAGATAAACATTCTGAAATACTACGCTGATCTGATTCATAAGGGATTCAAGGGTGTAGTCTTTTACATCATAGCCGCCGATTTTTACACTGCCGCTGTCCGTATCCCAAAAGCGGGCGATCAGATTGCAGAACGTGGTTTTTCCGCTGCCCGACGGGCCGATCACCGCCGTGGTGCTCTTATCGGGCAAGGTGACGGAAATATCGTGCAGAATCGGCTTTTGCTCATAGGAGAAGTTTACATGATCGAAAACAATATCATGCTGCTCAGGTGTAAAGGATTTTCCCTTTTCATCCATGCGCGGCATATTCTCCGTCTCTTCGGTACGGTCGATTGCAGCCGCCGCCAGGCGCAGCATGGAAACACCCATTCCAAACGCCTTGATCTGATTGAATACAAGAAATGACATGACCAGTACCATAAGCGCGTTTGCAAGACTCATGCTACCATTGATCCGAAACAGTATTGCCGCGAGCATCATTCCGACGCCGGCGATTTGTAGAACCGCTTCCTGCAGTGCGGTATACGGCGTGAGAATATTCGTAACCTCAATATTGCTGCGGCGGTTATACTCCAGCGCATCCTGCAATTTTTTATCACCCTTACCCGCAAGGTTGAAGGATTTAATAACGCTCATGCCCTGCACCGTCTCCAAAACGGCCTCAATCAGTGCGGTTTGCGATTTTTGCGTGTCGTTTGCAATGGCTGCCGACTTTTTCTCCATTGCGGAAACCACACACAGATACAGCACGATGCCGGCAAGAACAATCAGTCCGATTCGCCAATCAAAGACAACAATCATGAGCGCAAACACGGCGGTGGTAATCAGTCCGCCGAGGATGTTTACCAGCACCATCGGAACCATACTCTCAATACTGCCGATAACCGTCGTGCATACGCCGGAAAGCTGACCGAGGCTGTTTTCATTAAAGAAGCCCATCGGCACGCTTTTCAGGCGATTGGCAATGGAAATTCGCCGATCTGCCGCCATGAAGTACCCTGCGTGGGTTTGCAACATTTTAGAAAAGCTGGCGCTGACAGCGCCGCCGAAAACCGCAATCAGTTCGCACACCAGGGCGATCCATGCGGTTTTGCCGCCATGCACGTCACTTGTCAGCGCAAGAACGACAAAGTAAATGGCCGCCACCTGAAACATTTGCAGTACGGCGTTTAAAAAGCCCACGGCTACGGATTTATTGATGTTTTTGGTTTCGTTTCCGGCGAAGTGCCAGATTTTACGGAATGCTTCGATCATTCTGCGTCACCGTCCTTTGCTCCGATATGCGCCTGCCACATTTCTCTGTAAAGGGCACAGCTTTCCAGCAGTTGCTCGTGCTTGCCTCGGGC
>CAKRPM010000191.1 GCA_934378025.1 uncultured Eubacteriales bacterium
GGATATCTCAATGTCGGCACCCTCGATGCCCTCATAACTATCCGTTATTTCAATCGTACCGTCGGCAATGGACACACATCCGTCCGCATGAATTCCGTCATCCCCGCTTTTTAGCTTATAGCTGCCGCCTTCCAGCACAATATCACCATTGGAGTGAATGGTATCATCCGTACTGTTTACCGTAAAGTTCCCGCTTTGCAGCACAATGCCCTCGCCGGCTTTCAGTCCCTTGGCGCTCTGCTGTTCATCCTGCGTTTCGGAGGTGATCGTACAGTTGCTTTCCCGCACCAGTAAATAGGTCTGCGCCTGTATGCCGTCCTCGCCCGCCGCAAGCGTTAAATCGGAACCGCTGATTCCGATAAAGCCGAGCTTTTTATCCTGATCATTGGTACTGCGCAATGCGTCCGCGCCGCTGTCAACCGACAAATGCGCATTTTGAAGTACGCAAAAATCCTTGCCGTTTACACCGTTTTCTTTCGCCCGGACGGTGATCGTCCCATCTGCCAAACGCAGCGTATCCTTAGAGGTAATACCGTTTTTATATTGAGCGGTAACCCTCAGCGATCCGCCGCCCGCAATCACCAAATCGCTTTTGGAGTACAGGCAGGCGTTGGGCTCGTCTTCCGATTGGGAAGAAAAATCATCCGCAAAGGTATATTCCGATCCGTCTGACAGTGTGTTTTCGGTTTGATCCGCCAAATAAAGGGTGGTCATTGCCGATTTGTAAACATACAGCGCACTGCCGTCATCGCATGTGATGCTTGCACCCGATAAAACCAGAACTACTTTTTCTTTGGGTGCATTGACGATAATTCTGCCGGCAAGGCTGCCCGTCAAAACATACGTGCCGCCCGCCGTAACCGTCACAACGCCGTCTTTGGCTTCAATGCCTTCGCCCTCGATTTTCGCACTCGATAAATTCACGGAAACCGCGCCGGAAAGATCAGGCGGCTGAATTTGAACTTCTAATTGTTTTTGAATGGTTTGCGCCATGGCGACTGTCTGCGTTTGACGGCATCCGCACAAAGCGGTCAGCAACGTCGCGACGCTGATCGCCGCAGCCAAAATTCTTCTTTTCATTTCGGATAAGTCCCCCTTTCTGCAAAAATTCTACCCGCCCAACTTAAAGCAAAGCTAAAGAAATCCGCACTTTTTTCTTTAGGTTGGCTTTAAGTTTCCGCGGTAAACTTTCGGTAAAGGAGGAAACGTTATGTCGGTACAGTACAATTTTAAACGATACGAAAAGAAATATTGGTTAACCGAAGCGCAGGCGGCGCTTTTTCTTCAAAGAGCGCACCCCTTTATCACGCCCGATCGGTTTCCGACGTCAAAGGTTTGCAACATTTATTATGATACGCCGAACTTTGCACTGATCCGCGCCTCGGTGGAAAAACCGCCTTATAAAGAAAAACTGCGCGTGCGCAGTTACGGTACCCCCGGCGAGGAGGATGACGTTTTTATCGAAATTAAAAAGAAATACAACGGCATTGTTTATAAAAGAAGGATGACGCAAAAGGCCTGTCGGGTTGCCGAGCAGCTTGCCTGCGAGCAAAATTTGCCCGTTACCGGGCAAATTGCAAAAGAAATCGCATGGTTTCAGCATACCTATCAAAGTCGGCCGAAAATTTTCATCGGCTACGATCGCACCTCCTTTGCCGGAACCGATCAGCCCGCGCTGCGCATTACCTTCGATCGAAACATCCGCTGGCGGGATCAGGCGCTGGATCTGCGGCAAGGAGATTACGGTGCGTTGCTTCTCCCCGACGATCCCGTTTTAATGGAAATTAAAATTCCGGGCGCCGGACCGCTCTGGCTGAGCCGGCTGCTTTCGGAGCTTTCATTGTTTCCCACCTCTTTTTCCAAATACGGTTATTGCTATAAAAATTATATTTTACCTCAAAAAAAGGAGGCGCTTTTCAGTGCTTAATTCAATTATTTCTTCTCAAATCACGCTTACCACTTTTTTGATTTGTACGCTTGTTTCGCTTGTGCTCGGCATCGGCACGGCGCTGATCAATCGCTACAAATCCCCCGCCTCGCAGAGCTTTTCCGTCACGCTTGCCGTGCTGCCGGCCGCCGTACAGCTGGTCATTATGTTGGTCAACGGCAATATCGGAGCGGGCGTTGCCGTTGCCGGTGCTTTCGGGCTGGTTCGCTTTCGCTCCGCGCCCGGCACCGCAAGAGAAATTTCCGCCATTTTTATCGCGATGGCGTTAGGGCTTGCCACCGGCATGGGGTATGTAACGCTGGCCGGTATTTTTTTCCTGATCATGGCCGCCGTTTTGCTGTTACTGGTCAAACTCGGGTTCGGTCGGCAAAACACCTCTCGGCGCCTTTTAAAAATCACCATTCCCGAACAAATGGATTACGACGGGCTTTTTGACGACATTTTCGAGCAATATCTGAAAAGCCACAGCCTTGAAAAGGTCAAAACCACCAACATGGGCACGCTGTATGAGCTGCATTACCTCATCGAGCTGAAAACGCCGCAAATTCCCAAAGCATTTTTGGATGAAATCCGTTGCCGAAACGGAAATTTGAATATCACCTGCGGCAAACCGCTGGAGAAAGAGACGCTTTAAGACTTGCTATTTTTGCAAAATTGAGCTATACTGCAAAGGAAGAAAGCGTGCAAAAAAGCCGTACGCTTACGATAAAAACGGCAGAATGGAGAACCCTTATGCGTTTACTGATTGCAGAAGATGAAAAAGATCTTGCGGAGGCACTGAGCGTATTTTTTGAAAAAAACAATTTTTCCGTCGATGTCGTTTATGACGGATCTGACGCTTATGAATATGCCTCCGGCGGACAATATGACGCCATTATTTTAGACGTGATGATGCCGAAAATGAACGGCATTGAGGTCTTGGAAAAAATCCGCGCCGACGGAAACAGCACCCCTGTTATGATGCTAACCGCCAAAGCCCAAAAAGACGACCGCATCACGGGTTTTGACGCCGGGGCCGACGACTATTTGCCCAAGCCCTTTGAACCGGACGAATTGATTTGTCGGGTGCGCGCCATGCTGCGCCGCGGAAAGGAATATAAACCGTCGGTTTTATCTTTCGGCAATACCACGCTGAATTGTGATAACGCCGCGCTATGCTGCAACGGACAAAGCGTACGGCTGAGCAGCCGCGAATATCAAATTATGGAGATGTTTATGCGCTCCCCCCAGGTTGTGCTGTCCGCCGATCGGATCATGGAGCGGATTTGGGGTTGGGACAGTAATGCCGAAATCAATGTAATTTGGGTACATATTTCCAACCTGCGCAAAAAGCTTTTTGCCATCGG
>CAKRPM010000192.1 GCA_934378025.1 uncultured Eubacteriales bacterium
GAATTGTATCTCAAAGCGTTCATCGGAATCGGCACCATTGTCGACAATGTTAAGGATTTGCCGCGTACTTTCAAAGAGGCGCAGGTGGCGCTTGAGGTCGGCAAGGTTTTTGATACGGAGAAATTTATTATTTCGTATGACAACCTTGGGATCGGACGGTTAATTTATCAATTGCCGACGACGCTTTGCGAGATGTTTTTGTCCGAGGTGTTTAAAAAGGGCTCTATTGAATCATTGGATTACGAAACACTCTTTACCATTCAAAAGTTTTTTGAAAATAACTTAAACGTTTCCGAAACTTCCAGAAAATTGTTTGTACATAGAAATACATTGGTATACCGTCTGGAAAAAATTCGCAAACTGACGGGTCTTGATTTAAGAAGATTCGATCATGCAATTATTTTTAAAGTTGCGCTGATGGTAAAAAGATATCTTGTTTCCAATCCGACAAAATTTTAAGAGGGTTTACGGATGATTGAATTTGATGACGTTTATAAAAAATATCCGAACGGAACCAATGCGCTTAACGGTGTTTCCTTTAAAATAGAGGACGGGGAATTTGTTTTTATTGTAGGACATTCCGGTGCCGGAAAAAGCACAATCATCAAAATGTTGATGCGGGAGGACAAGCCGACCTACGGCAATGTCAGGGTCAATAATTTTGATCTTGTAAAAATCAAAAATCGAAAAATTCCGTATCTTCGCCGTACAATGGGCGTAGTATTTCAAGATTTCAGATTGATTGATACCATGACGGTTTTCGAAAATGTCGCCTTTTCAATGCGCGCCATCGGGGCGTCCAGAAGAGTCATTCGCAGAAGAGTGCCGTATGTGCTCGGTATTGTTCGTTTGTCGCACAAAGCGAAGAGCTATCCCAAGGAGCTTTCCGGCGGTGAGCAGCAACGCTGCGCTTTGGCGCGGGCGCTGGTGAACAACCCCAGTATCATCATTGCCGATGAGCCGACGGGAAATGTCGATCCGAACATGGCCAGAGAAATCATGGAGCTTTTGGCGGAAATCAATAAAATGGGTACGACCGTTATTGTTGTTACGCATGATAAGAATTTGGTGGATACATTTAAAAAACGCGTGATTACGTTGAAGGACGGTAAAATTGTCAGTGATCAGACAGGTGGGTATGTAATAAATGAAGGGTACTAGTTTTGGTTATGTTTTGAAATCCGCATTTCACGGTATGCGCAAAAATTTAATGATGACCACAGCTTCCGTATCGGTATTGATTGCCTGTATGCTCATTATCGGTACGGCCTATCTTTTCGGCGAGAATGTCAGTGCTTTTATGACGCAGATCGAGCAGCAAAATGAAATTGTTGCTTTTATTGATGATGAGGTGCCGGAGGAAGATTATCAGGCGCTTCAGGAAAAAATCAAAAATATATCTGCCGTATCCGACGTTCGTTTTGTGACAAAAGATGAGGCGCTTAAAGAGTATCGTTCGGATCTCGGGGATGACGGTGCGTATCTTGACGGTTTTACCGGAGAAGAAAATCCGCTTCGTAATTCTTTTGTGATTACCATTTCCGAATTGGACGCATTTTCCGATATTTCGGCGCAGGTCGCCGGATTGGACGGGATCGATCATGTGCGTGATACACAGGATATTGTAAATGTTTTGATGTCGCTGCGTAAGGTGGTTCGTATTTTGGGAATTTGGATCATGCTGATTTTAGGCGTGGTATCGCTCTTTATTATTTCCAATACGATTAAGCTTGCAATGTATAATCGTCGTAATGAAATTAACATTATGAAATATGTCGGTGCGACAAATTGGTTTATTCGCTGGCCGTTTATATTAGAGGGCTTATTTATCGGAATTTTTGCGGGCGCCATCTGCTTTGCGTTTCAGTGGTATATTTACACGTATGTTTTGTCCGGTCTGTTCTCCGGTATCGGCTTTATGCAACTGGTGCCGTTCCGACAATTGTATGTTGACATCATCGTGATTTTTGCAACCATTGGTATTGTCGTCGGTACGGTTGGCAGTATAACTTCGATCAGAAAATATCTGAAGGTATAGTCGGGGGTGAGCTTTTGAAAAAAAGAATTGCTTCTATTATTGCGCTTGTTTTAGCGGCATTAATGTTGCTTGGCCTGTTGGCAAGCATCGCTTTGCCGTATACTTATGCTGTCACCAGCGAGGATTTAAACGAGCAGCTTTCCAATTTACAGGCAGATCAACAACGCCTTGAAAAACGGCTGACGGAGATTGAAGATAAACGTGATGCCGAGCTGGAAAAAAAGGATTTGATTGATCAGCAAATAAACGCCATTCAGCAGCAAGTGAACCTTGAGCAGCAGAAACTGGACGTGCTGGATGATGAATTGGCGCAGGCAAATGAAAAATTGGACGCGGCTACAGAGGCTTATGACGAGGCGTATGAGGCCTCAAAAGCCAGAATACGCGCCGCCTACGAAAACGGAAACGTATCATATCTTCAAATCGTTTTAGCTTCCAAAAGCGTTTCTGATTTTATTATGCGGCTTGAAATTGTCAGTGAAATCATGGCCTACGACAAAGCCGTATTAAAACAACTGACGGACAGTAAAGCGGAGATTGAGGCTTCTCAAAAGACCATTGCCGACCGTCAAAAACAGCAACAACAGGCAACGGATTCGCTGAAACAGCAACGTTCATCGCTTGCCGGCAAGAAAAGTGCCAGCGATCGTTTGTTAAGCAGCATCGAAGCACGGTCGGATGATCTTTCTGCACAAATCGCCGAAATTGAGGAGCAAAAAGATCAATTACGTGCGGAAATTCAGAAAAAAATCAAAGATGAAAATAACAGCGGTGATTTTAGCAATCTTGTGGTATCGGGAGACTTTATGTATCCGCTTGACAGCAAGTGGCATATTATTACCAGTCCTTTCGGCTATCGTAAACATCCGATTACCGGCGTCTATAAATTGCACAGCGGATGCGACATCAGCGGCAGCGGTATTTACGGTGCGCCGGTGTATGCGTCTAAAAACGGAAAAGTTACTACGGCCGGTTATCACCGTGCCTACGGTAACTATGTTGTGATTAACCACGGCGACGGGACGGCCACTTTGTATGCGCACATGAGTTCGCTGGCAACTTCCACCGGTGCTTCGGTTAAGCAGGGGCAGGTAATCGGCTATGTGGGCAGTTCCGGAAATTCTACCGGTGCGCATCTCCATTTTGAAATTTTGATAAACGGTGAGTATGTCGATCCGGTGCCGTATTTTTCCTCGAAAATCAACTTTACATATTATTAAACGGAAAGGCAGTGATTGAATG
>CAKRPM010000193.1 GCA_934378025.1 uncultured Eubacteriales bacterium
TGCGTTTTGCCGTGGCGATTAAGCCCACGCCGACCATCGGAAAAGCGCAAAACACCGTTGATTTTTGGAACGGTGCGGACACGACTTTGGCCGCTCGCGGACGGCATGATCCGTGCATTGTTCATCGCGCCGCCGTGGTGGTCAACAGCGTCAGCGCCCTGGTGCTGGCAGATCTCTTGGCGCAAAAATACGGAACGGATTGGTTGGCAAAATGAAAAAATACGGTTGTATCGGTAAAAAACTGGGGCACAGTTTTTCCAAGGAAATCCATGCAAAGCTTTTTGATTATTCGTATGATCTTATCGAGCTTTCCCCTGAAGCGGTGGCGCCGTTTTTAAAGGAACGGGCGTTTGCCGCCGTAAATGTAACCATTCCGTATAAGCAGACGGTTATACCCTTTTTGGATGAAATTGATCCCATCGCCCGGAAAATCGGCGCGGTGAATACCATTGTCAATCGGAACGGCAAGCTGTACGGCTATAATACCGATTTTGCCGGCATGCGCGCGCTGATGATCAAGGCCGATATATCCCCTCGCGGGAAAAAAGTATTGATTGCCGGCAGCGGCGGCACTTCACGCACGGCGGCGGCCGTTGCGGAGGACTTGGGCGCACGGGAGATTTATCGGTTGTCACGAACGCCCGGAGCGGATACCATAAGCTATGAGAACGCTTTTTCGGAGCATGCGGACGCCGAGATTTTCATGAATACAACGCCGGTGGGCATGTATCCGAAAACAGCGGGCATGGCAATATCGCTTGACCGACTGCCGGCGCTTTGCGGTGTAATTGACGCGGTATACAATCCACTGCGCAGCGCGCTGGTAACGGCGGCGCGTGAGCGCGGCATCCGCGCCTCCGGCGGATTATATATGCTGGTGGCGCAGGCGGCGTATGCGGCGCAGCATTTTGTGGGCGAATCGGTGCCCGCGGAAAAGATCGATGAAATTTATCGTGAAATACTGCATCGTAAAGAAAATATTGTGTTGGTCGGCATGCCGGGCAGCGGCAAAAGCACGGTCGGTCGGGCGCTTGCGGATCAGATGGGGCGCCCCTTTGAGGACAGCGACGCACGAATTGTTGAAAAATACGGGGATATTTCCCGACTGTTTTCCCAATACGGCGAAGCGCATTTTCGGCAGTTGGAACAATCGGAAATTGCGGCGCTGGCCGATCGAAACGGGCTGGTGATTGCCACCGGCGGCGGCGCGGTGACAAACGCGGAAAATATAAGCACTTTGCGCCGAAACGGAAAAATTTACTTTTTGGATCGCCCGCTGGAAGCGATTTTGCCGACGGACGATCGGCCGCTGGCCAAAGATCGGGCGGCGCTGGAGGCTCGCTTTAAAGAGCGGGAGGCGTTGTACAGAGCAGCGGGTACACGCATTGACTGCCGCGGCTCGGTCGCGGACATTGCAAGAGAAATCAGAGAGGATTTTACAAAATGAAACTATGGATACTCAACGGACCGAATTTGAATATGCTGGGCGTACGGGAACCGAATGTGTACGGCCGCGAAAGCTATGACGATTTGTGCCGTAAAATTTCGGAGCACGCCGATCGCATCGGTGTGACGGTGCATTTTTTTCAGTCCAATCATGAGGGCGCGCTGGTGGATGAAATTCAAAATGCCTATCAAAAGGCAGACGGTATCATCATCAACCCCGGGGCGTATACGCATACCAGTATCGCACTGTTGGACGCGGTGAAAGCCGTCGGGCTGCCGACCGTCGAGGTTCATATTTCCGATGTCAAAAGCAGAGAGGACTTTCGTCAGAAAAGCTATATTCGCGCGGCTTGCGTCAATACCATTATGGGGCACGGTACAGACGGCTATCTTGAGGCAATGGACTTTTTAAAACAGTACGGTGAACATCGATGAGGGCGGTATTTTTACCGTCCGAAGCGCACGGTACGGCGGCGGCGCCCCCCTCTAAAAGCATGGCGCATCGGGCGTTGATTTGCGGTGCGTTCAGCCGAGGCAGCAAAATTATCGGAGTTTCGGACAGTGAGGACATGCAGGCCACGCTTTCCTGTCTGCAGGCCCTTGGCGCCGATATTACGCGTCGGGGCAATCGTGTGACCCTCGGCGGGCTCAGACCGAACGGCGGCATATTGGATTGTCGGGAAAGCGGATCAACGCTTCGGTTTCTACTGCCGGCAGCCCTTCTTTCCACTATGCCCGTGATCCTTACGGGACGGCCCCGTCTAATGGAGCGCGGCGTCGGCGTATATCGGGAAATTTGCGCGCAAAAGGGACTGTATTTTGCGCAGGATGATCAGGGCATTACCGTACAGGGACCGCTGCCAAGCGGGGCGTACGATTTGCCGGGAAATGTTTCCAGCCAGTTTATCAGCGGACTGATGTTTGTGCTGCCGTTGCTGACGGGAGACAGTGTAATTCGGGTACATGGGAAATTTGAGAGCGCTTCGTATGTTTTGATGACGATAGAGGCGCTGCGACTGTTCGATATCGAAATTTGTCAGGACGGACAAGAATTTCGGATTCGGGGCGGACAGCGCTATGAGGGGCGGCAGTTGCAGGTGGAAGGCGACTGGTCCAACGCCGCTTTTTTGAGCGCCATGGGCGCCCGGGTGATCGGCCTGAACCCCAACAGCACGCAAGGGGATCGGGTATATCCGCAACTGTTCGATCAGATCGGGGAAAAGCAAATTGACCTTAGCGATTGTCCGGATTTGGCGCCGGTGCTGTTTGCATTGGCGGCACTGCGCGGCGGCGGGCGATTCAGCGGTACGGCGCGGCTGAGAATTAAAGAAAGCGACCGCGCGAGGGCTATGAAAGAAGAACTTGAAAAATTCGGCGTTACAACCGAGGTGTATGATAACGAGGTTCGTATTCGCGGCACGGCGCATGCGCCGAGTGCGCCGCTTTACGGGCACAATGACCATCGGATTGTGATGGCGTTGAGCGTTCTGTGTGCAAAATTCGGCGGAGAGATCGAGGGTGCACAGGCAGTGAAAAAGAGCTTTCCGAACTTTTTTGAAGTCATTAAAACATTGGATGTACAGGTGAAAGTCAGTGAAACTTGATAAGAATATTCAAATACTCATTGTCGGTCTGGGTCTGATCGGCGGCAGTTATGCCATGGCACTGAAAAAGCAGGGCTATCGTGTGTGTGCAATTACCAAAGAGGCCGAGGACGCACTGTATGCCGAACAACACGGATGGGCGGATCGGGCGGTTGCCACGGTGGATCCGGCACTGGTGGGTTCGGCGGATTTGGTGATTTTTGCACTATACCCCCACGTCTTTGT
>CAKRPM010000194.1 GCA_934378025.1 uncultured Eubacteriales bacterium
GGTATGAGCGGAAAACGTTTACCGAGGTGGATATTACGCGCGAGCATTATGATGACGAGAGCCTGAAAGCCCAGGCGCTGGGAAAGCTGACGGCTTTGGAAAAGAAAAATTTGTGCAGCGCCGATATTCTGGAAAAAGAAATTAAAGAGGAGGAAACGGACGAGGCGATGACGCTGCAGGCGGAATATACCTGTTTGGAGGACATTGCCTTGACGCTTGGCGATCAATAATGGAACAGACGATTCAAATCGGGCAGGAAGAAACCCTCAGATTGTTGTTTGGCACGTTTGATGAAAATGTGCAGTGTATTGAATCGGGACTCGGCGTACACGTGGTCAGTCGCGGCGGCAACTTAAACATCAGCGGATCAAGCGGGGGCGTCGAGAAGGCATGCGCGGTTTTTCGCAGCATGATCGAGTTAATCGAAAAGGGCGAGAGCATTGATATTCAAACCGTACGTTATTTGCTGTCGCTGGACGGCAGTGCGGAAAAAGACGCGGTGGAGGCGCTGAGCGACTGCCTTTGCATAACATACAAGGGCAAGCCGATTAAACCGAAAACCATCGGGCAAAAGCGGTATGTCAATGCCATTTTGAACAATACGGTGACCTTCGGCGAAGGTCCGGCCGGTACGGGAAAAACGTATCTTGCCGTCGCGCTTGCGGTCAATGCTTTGAAGGCAAAACAGGTCAGCCGTATTATTTTGACGCGCCCGGCGGTGGAAGCCGGGGAAAAGCTCGGCTTTTTACCGGGAGATTTGCAGAATAAAATCGATCCGTATTTGCGGCCGTTGTATGACGCGCTGTATGATATGATGGGCGGGGAAAATTTCGGCCGATATATGGAAAAGGGCATTATTGAAATTGCGCCGCTGGCCTATATGCGCGGGCGCACGCTGGATAACAGTTTTATTATTTTGGATGAGGCGCAAAACACCAGTCGGGAACAAATGAAAATGTTTTTAACGCGATTCGGTTATAATTCCAAAATTGTAGTGACCGGCGATATCACACAGATTGATTTGCCGCACGGCTGTCAGTCGGGGCTGATTCACGCGCTGCGTGTTTTAGAGGGCGTGGAAGATATCGGAATTCACCGATTTGATAAATCAGACGTGGTGCGTCATCCGTTGGTGCAGAGAATTATCGGGGCGTACGAAAAATATGAACAGAAAAAATAAGGAAACCGTATGAGAGAATATCATTTTGACTGGCATGTGGCAAAAGATCAGGAAGTTGAGACGCTGATGCGCCGTGCCGCTGACGCGGCACTGGATTTTGAAACGGTCGATTTTGACACGGACATTGAAATTTTGGTGGTGGACGAGCAGGAAATTCGGGAGCTGAACTGCCGCTATCGTCAAATCGATCGGGTGACGGATGTGTTATCTTTTCCGCTGTATGAAAATCAGGCTCAGGCGGCGCAGGACGTTTTCCCGGGCGAGTCGGTTTTGCTGGGGGACATGGTGCTTTGCCTGCCGCGCGCCGAGCAACAGGCAAAGGAATACGGCCATTCACTGGCCAGAGAGGTGTCGTTTTTGTGCGTTCACAGCGTACTGCACCTACTGGGCTATGATCACGAAACGGATCACAGAGAAGAAACGGAAATGTTTCGCCGACAAAATGAAATTATGGACAAGCTTGGCATTACAAGGGGGTAACCATGCAAACCAAAACAGCTTTTATTGCGTTATTCGGGCGGCCGAACGTCGGAAAATCCACCTTGCTGAACGCACTGCTCGGTTGCAAGGTTTCCATTGTTTCGCCGAAGCCGCAGACTACCCGTCAAAAAGTTACGGGAATTTTAAGCGAGGGTGATACACAGCTCGTTTTTGCCGATACACCGGGCGTTCATCATGCGAAAAACAAATTGGGCAGTTTTATGGACGAGGTCGTGGGAGAGAGCGCTGCGGGCGCCGATGTTGCCGTGTTGGTGGTGGCAAGCGGCGACGAGGTACGCGAAAACGAAAAAAGAATGTTGTCCATGCTCAAGGGGCATCGGGCGGTTCTGGTCATCAATAAAATCGATTTGCACCCCAAAGAGGAAATTTTAAAGACGATTGCGGCATTTTCCAAGGCGTATGATTTTGACGAGATTGTACCGGTCAGCGCATACAAAAAGGACGGTGTGACGCTGCTGAAAGATCTTTTAAAAGGATTTGCCGTGCCCGCACCGTTTTTTTATGATGAACAGAGCGTTACGGACATGAGCGAGCCTGAAATGATCTGCGAGGCGGCGCGGGAAAAAATGCTTTATCTTTTGGGAGATGAAATTCCGCACGGCGTGGCGGTTCATCTGGAGTATCTGGAAAAATCGCAAAGTACGGTACGCGTGGGACTGAGCATTATTTGCGAGCGGGACTCGCACAAAGGAATCATCATCGGAAAAAACGGAAGGATGATTTCAAAAATCAATGCCGCCGTGCGCAAAGAACTGGAGTTTATGTATGACACGAAGGTTTTTTTGGAAAGCTTTGTAAAAGTCAAGCCCAATTGGCGCAATGACGCGGCCATGTTGAAAGATTTCGGATTTACAAAGTAGTGGAAAAACCTCCCATGGTTACAATATCAAAACCGGGTCAAACTATATTTGAAAGCGGGGCGATATTGTATGACAAGCGATACGGCATGGCAAATTTTCGAACAAACGGGAAATGTAGAGGCCTATTTGTGGTATCAACAACTGAAATCGGAGGAGGACGCTCGTGTTGTGCAGCAGGTTCGGCATGAGCCGCCCGTTATACAATGATTATTAAAGAAAAAGGCGTTATTTTAAAGATCGGGACAACGGTACACGGCGATCGTCTGCTGTTTATTCTTACCCAAGAACGCGGCAGAATACAGGTGTTCGACCGTTCCTTTAAATCCGGCGGCAAAAAACGCAGCACGCTGGATTTGTTTACATATTGTGAATTTGTGCTATACGAACACAACGGTAAATATTCCTTGAATACGGCCGAGGTGTTGGAGAATTTTTACAAGCTGCGGGAAAATATTGCCGGCACGGGTCTGGCCGGGTATTTTTCGCAGCTTTGTCTATTTTCAACGCAGGATACAAATGTGCAGCATCGGCAATTGCCGTCGCTGATGCTCAATGCACTGTATTTACTCAGCCGTTTTCCCGAACAGGCCGAAAAGGTAAAAACGGTATTTGAATGGAAAGTTGCCCAGTTTTTGGGCTTTACGCCGACGCTGTCCGGCTGCGCGCATGTTCATTTTGATCAAACGGTGTATTTTTCGACAGAGGAT
>CAKRPM010000195.1 GCA_934378025.1 uncultured Eubacteriales bacterium
CATGTTCGGTGAAAGTAAGCAAAAGCGCCCGAAATCTCGATGATTTCGGGCGCTTTCTAATGCTGCTTCTTGTTTTTTACAAGAACTAAAAAGTAAAAAATACACTTTAATTTTCCCGCTTAAAAATAGAGTAATGTTTTCTTTGCTTGCGGTTGACCGACTTTTTCAACAGTCTGAAAAAAGCTGCCTCAGAGAATTCTCCGAGGCAGCTTTTTTGGGGGTCGTTTGTCAGCGACCGATCAACCAGCCGACAAGATTGATATTTTGATCAAGATAGGTCAGACTCGGTACGGAAAAGTGATCCGCCCCGTCAAATACGGTGATTTCGGCATTGCCGCCCGCCGCTTTTACTGCCGCAATAACGGCTTTGGAGGAATCGGGCGGGACGATGGTATCGGCCGCGCCGACAAAGGCGCGGATCGGTGTGCCTTTCAATTTATTGATGATGTCCGGCGTATTGCGAATACTGCCGGAAAGCGGCGCAACGCGGGCGAACAAATTCGGGTAGGCGCAGGCGAGGTTCCAAGTCCCCGTGCCGCCCATGCTGTGCCCGGTCAGTGAAATATTGTTTTTGTTAATTTTATAGTCGGATACGGTGGTATTGATCAACTCGCATATCGCATCGGCGATATTGACCCAGCCCTTTTGTGTGCTCGGCAGCTGCGGGATCAAGACGTAAGCCCGCACATCTCCCAGCTGACCGGACTGCAAATACTGCGGAAAGCCGTCAACGGCAGTGATCAAATTCAAATCGTTGCCTTTCCCCGAGCCGCCGTGCAGATATACGATCAGCGGCATGTTCTCCGTGGGATTTGACGGTGTGTACAGCCAGTACCGCAAAGCGCCGAGCTGCGCCGTGTCGATCTGACGGCCGGTAAACGTGGACGGCACATCACTTTTGGAGGGATTTTCGGTCTGCGAAGGATTTTCGGTTTTGGAGGGATTTTCGGTTTTGGGGGGATTTTCGGTTTTGGGGGGATTTTCTGTTTTTGAAGGATTTTCCGTCTGCGTATTCGGCGTTTTGGTTTCGGCCGAGGAGGCGGGGGATGATTTCGGTGTGCCGGCAGTCGCGGTATTTTTTTCGGCCGCAGCGGGTTGTGCCGCTTTTTTTACCGCGGTTTCGGTTTTGCCTGATGGCTCTTTGGTGCTTTTATTACCCGAAGCGTCGGATGGTTCGTCTTTTGTCTCCTTGTTTTCCGAAGCGCCGGTTGCCTCTTCGGGAGCATTTTGCACTTCGGTCGTCAGCACGGGCTCGTCGCCGACGGTTTCGTCGGAATTATCCGCTGTTTTGTGACAACCGCTGAGTAAAACGCTCATCATCAGCAGGATGGACAGCATGGCAATAGACGTGTGAAGTTTTTGTTTCATAATGCAAACTCCTTTCGCTCTGCCGACCATTTCAGTTTTTCAGCAGAGCTGATATTTTAATACGGTTTTCTCCCGTAAGCGCTATCTTCAGTTTGCCCCGGTGTGCCTCGCATACCGCTTGCGCAACCGAAAGGCCGATGCCGAATCCCTTGGTTTTATCCGAGGTGTCGCCCCGATAAAAGCGCTCGGTAAAGCGGGCGGGATCGGCATTTTGCTCTTTTAGCGTATTTACGACCGAAAAACAGGCGTCGCGCCCGCCGGTAAGCGAAACTTCAACCGCTCCGCGATCGGGGCTGTATTTAAAGGCATTGTCCAGCAGGGCGGTCATCAGCTCCCGAATGGCTTTTTCGTCTCCGCAGAAGCTGATATTGGGTTGGATGTTTACCCTATAGTTTTTGCCGCTGTTTTGGGCAACCGCTTTATAGGATTGTGCAATTTCACTTGCGACATCGGAGAGGGGAAAGGAAATTTTCACCGCTTTTTCACTTTGCTCTTCGGCGCGGGCTAAATATACCAGCCGATGCGTCAGCGCGGTCATTCGCTGCGTCTGCCGCAGTATATCCGATAACCATTCGTTTTCCCCGATTTCCGATTCCAAGAGCTGTGCGTCGGCGTTGATCACGGTGAGCGGCGTTTTCAGTTCATGACTTGCCGATGTGATAAATTCTTTTTGCTTTTGCCGATTTTTTACAAGGGGGGAGACCACCTTGTCGGATACGGCGGTGAGAATTGCCGCCATCAGCAAAATGCCGATACCGGAAATGATCAACAGCGAGCGCGCATTGTTGTGAAAAGCCTCCAGAGCCGCGGCACGGGAAAGAAAAGTGATCCGAATACCGCTTGCTTGGCGATGCACCAGATAGCGGTAGTGATCGATGTATCCCTTGTCGGATTTTGCGGCAATGACGCGCTTGGCATAGTCGGCAGCCTGCGCCCGGCTGACAAGTGCCGTATGACTGATATCGGATACCGACGTTTTTTCTTTTATATTGTAGGATACCGTGAAATATCGGGCATCTGCCGCATCGGAGGAGGCGGGATCGGAAAGAATATTTAAAATCATTCGATCGGCCTTGAGCGTGATTTGCCGCTCGCTGCGCCAAAGGCTAACGCCTACAATCAGCGCTTGTAAAAGGATCAATGCGGCCGCCGATAAAAGCACAAATCGAATTTGCAGTCGGCGTTTTAAACGGTTTTTCATGACTGCACCTCCAAGGCGTAGCCGGCACCCCGCATGGTACGAATTCCGACATTTGCACGGATGGCCTCAAGCTTTCGACGCAGATAGGAAATATAGGTCCAAACGGTATTGTCCTCGGCCTTTGACTCGGGATCCCAAATGTTTTCCAAGATCTTTGAGGAGGAGATGACCGCCCCGGGGTTGCGCATAAACAGCAGCATGGTTTGGTATTCTTTATTGGCCAGCTTGTAGCTGCCGCCGGGAGCGGAAAGCTCGAAGGTTTCGGTGTTCAGCGTGGTATTGCCGAAAGAGAGCAGGTTGGTTTGTTGTCGCTCGCTTTTTCTGGTCAGTACGCGAAGCCTTGCCAACAGCTCCCGCATATCAAACGGTTTGGTCAGATAATCGTTGGCGCCCGCGTCCAACCCCTTGATTTTATCGTCAATTTCCGCTTTGGCGGTAAGGATCAGTATGGGGGTGGCATTTTGCGCCTTGCGCGCCTCGACGAGGAGGGGCTGGAGGGCGAAATAACCGCCGAAGCCCAGCAATCCCGTCAGCGCGATGAACCAGGCGAAGCGACGCCGGCTTGGCCACTTCCTCGACGGGGACACGCCCTTCGCAGGCTTAGGGCGTGCCACCCGGATGGTCTCGGAACGGGGGACGGGGCGATCCGGCCGCCGTCATCACGGCGTGACCG
>CAKRPM010000196.1 GCA_934378025.1 uncultured Eubacteriales bacterium
GAGGTGCTTTTCGGCGGTGCGGCGGGCGGCGGAAAGAGCTACGGCCAGATTGTGGACGCGCTGCTGTTTGCACTGCAATACCCGGGCAGTAAACAGCTGATTTTACGGCGGACGCTGCCGGAGCTGGAGAAAAGCCTGGTGCGCACCGCGCTGGCGCTGTACCCTGCGGAATGGTTTGAATATCGAAAGAGCAGTCATGTCGGTTGCTTTAAAAACGGCAGTCTGATCGATTTCGGGTATTTGGATCATGAAAACGACGTGTACAAATATCAGTCGGCGGAATATGACATCATCCGCTTTGACGAGTTGACGCATTTTACCGAGCAGATGTATGTGTATCTTTTATCGCGTTGCCGCGGCGCCAACGGTTATCCCAAGCAAATCAAATCGTCCACCAACCCCGGCGGCATCGGCCACGGCTGGGTCAAAAGCCGCTTTATCGACATCGGACCGCCCGACACGGTGTACCGTTTTAGCAGCGGCAGCCGCTTGTTTTTGCCCTCCAAGGTACAGGATAATCTGTTTTTGATGAAAGAGGATCCGGGGTATGTCAAACGCCTGGAGAACCTTTCCGAAAAGGATCGGGCGGCCTTGCTGGAGGGCAGCTGGGATTTGTTCGAGGGACAGTATTTTACCGAATGGGATCGCGCAAAGCATGTCATTGATCCGTACCCGATTACAGATGACAAGGAAATTTACTTTACAATGGATTACGGCTTGGATATGCTGGCGGGCTATCTGGTGGCGGTGGACGCGTTCGGCGCGGTGGTATTTCGAGAAATCTATGAGGGCAAGGACAACGGCGGCGACGGCCTGATCGTATCGCAGGCGGCGGCAAGAATACGGGAGATGTGCCGCGGGTTTTCGGTTCGGCGTTATTTCGCCCCGCCCGATTTGTGGAGCCGCGGCAAGGACAGCGGCCGCAACTTGGCGGAGCTGTTCGGCAAGTACGGCGTACCGCTGACCAAGGCACCCAACGATCGTGTGGCGGGTTGGATGCAGCTGCGCGAATGGCTGCGTCCCGTGCCCACCGAGGACGGCACCACCGCGCCGAGACTGCGCATTTTTTCCGGCTGCGTCAATTTGATCAGAACGCTGCCCGCCCTGTGCTACGATCCCGGCAATCCGTTTGATACCGCTGTCCGCCCGCATGAGCTGACCCATGCGCCCGACGCCCTGCGCTACTTTGCCGCGTCCAATCCCCGCCCCAAGCGGGAGAAAAAGGCGCCGCGGCGGTATCACTTTTCTTTTCAAAAACCGCGGCCTGATCCCACCGGGATGGGCGAGCGGATCAAAATTATTTAACAGGAGGAATATGAAAAAATGATCATTTGTATTTTTGCGGCGTTGATCACGGGGGTATTGATTTACCGTCTGGGTCGGCGCGACGGCGAGGCGGGACGCGTAACGCCCCTGCTGCCCAAACTGCCCCGAAAGACGACGGCGCGGGAGGAAAAACTGCTGCGCGCCATCGATCGCTTTGACGGCAATCCGAAAGGGGTGAAATAGATTGGATACGGTGACAAAGGTGTGGTCGCTTTATGAAAAAGGCGTGCGCCTGCATCAAAAACTCGGACTGGTCGGCAACACGGAAAAAGCCCATCGTTTTTACGAGGGGGATCAGTGGTACGGGCTGGAGAGCGGCGAGCCGCTGCCGGTATACAATTTCATTGCGCCGGTCATCAATTACAAGGTGGCCAGCATTGCCTCCTCGCAAATGGCCATTTATTTTTCCGACGTGCGTGCCGCCGAGCCTTCCTCGGACTGGCTGAGCCTGCTCAATCAAAAGGCGGCCATGTGGTGGGAGAAAAAGAAAATGGACACGCTCTGCTGGAAAATGCTCAAGGAAAGCGCCATTGCGGGGGAGAGCTATCTGTATTTTTACAACGGCGAGGGCGACTGTCAAATGGTGGACAACACCAATGTCTTTTTGGGCGACGAGCAGTGCGCGGACATTCAGCGCCAGCCCTATATTTTGCTGTACGAACGCCGTGCGGTGGATCAGGTTAAGGCGTTGGCTGAGCAAAACGGACTGCCGCCCGAAAAAGTGGCGCTGATCACCGAGGACGGCGAGGACTACTTAGGCGAATCGGACGGCAAATGCAGCGTACTGCTGTATATGTCGGTGCGGGAGGGCGGCCTGTATTTCAGCCGCAGCACCCGATATGTCGAAGTTGAACCCGAGCGGTTGATTCCCGGCATGGATCGCTATCCGTTGGCGGCGCTGGTGACCAATCCCAAAAAGGGATCGGCCCGCGGGCGGGGCGAGGTGCTGCCCCTGATCGCCAATCAAATCGAAATCAATCGCAATTTGGTGCGGCGCATCGTCAATGCCAAGATGACCGCATTTTCCCGTCTGGTCTATGCAACGGACAAAATCGACAATCCGGAGGATCTCAATCGGGTGGGGACGGCCATCGCCGTCAGCGACAGCACGGTGTCGGACATTCACAGCGCCGTGGGCTATGTCACCCCCTCGCCGATGTCGGGCGACGCCAAGAGCATTGCCGACGAGCTGCTGTCCGTCACCAAGGAGCTGGCGGGCGCGGGCGGCAGCGCACTGGGCACCATCGACCCGACGCAAACCAGCGGCGCCGCCATTATCGCAGTGCGCGATCAGGCCAAAATTCCGCTCAACGAGCTGGCGGCTTCCTTCCGTCAATTTGTGGAGGATGTGGCCTTGATTTGGTATCGGCTGTGGCAGTGTTATCACATCAGCGAATTTGAGGCGCTGGGCGTCAGTGCGCGGGAGATGCAGCTGGCGGAAACGGCGGTGCGGATTGACGCGACGGACAAAGAACCCTTTTCCAAATACGCACGCGAACAAAGCCTGCAGGGCTTTTTTGAAAAGGGCGCCATTACCTTTGAGGAATTTGTGCGAGCCTTGGACGATGACGCGTCCGTGCCCAAGAGCCGACTGCTTGAAATTATCCAGCAACGAAAGGAGAATGAAGTTTATGAATAAGCTGACCGATTCGGATTTCAGCTGGCATGCCGATCAGCCCGACGTTCCGGGCAAAACCGCCGCGGAAATGAAGGCGTTTTTGGACGCGCCGGCGAAAACCCTGATGGAAAAGGTCAATGACATAATTGATCAAAAACAGGATGTACTGACCGCGGGGGACAACGTCACCCTGGCGGACGGAAAAATCAGCGTCACCCAACCGGTGGACGACGCATATAATGAAAACAGTTCTCTGCCGCAAAGCGGAAAGGCGGTGGCCG
>CAKRPM010000197.1 GCA_934378025.1 uncultured Eubacteriales bacterium
CCCCTTGATAATGTGCTGCCGCTGCTGGCGGCCATTGAGAAGCATAAACCGATTGTCATTTGCGGGGAGGACGGCGCCAAATACTTTGCCGACGCGGCCTATACGGATGATACGTATATTTACGTGGAATACAGTGCGCTTTCCGCCGACGGAGAAATTGAAAAGCGGCGCGCCCGATACGGCAGGGACGGCGTGGCCGCCGAAAGATTGTATGCCTATAAACCGCAAAAGCTGACGGTGGATCAAAACTATCACTGGTCCAGCACCAACCCGCAGAGCGGCACGGCCGTGGCCGAGGCGGTGGCCCCCAAGCAAAATCGACTGACCGCGGGCGCCAACATCACGATTGTGGATGATGTCATTTCCGCGACGGGCGGCGGCAGCGCGGGCGTCTCGATTTCGGGCGAACAGTCGGGAGAAATCGTCAGTGTGAGTGAGCTTTCCGACATAACGCCCAAACACGTAAATCTCACCCTCAGCCTTCAAACCCAGTCGGACGGCGTCGAAGTCAACACGGATTGGAACGGCTATTACAGCAGCTTTGTCAATGAGTGGACGTACGATCAAACCAGCAGCGCGAAGTATATCAATCTGGACATCGTATCCGATCACCGCGGCGGATACAGAGTGCTGGTGACGGGATACGAGGATACAAGCGGCGCGTATGAAGAAGTCGAAAACTGGTTGGCCGTCAAAAGCTTCTTCGTATCGTTGGATAAGCTGCAAAGTATGAGTTTTACCTGTTCGGATGTAAACAGCGGGCAGCCGATCAATTTGAATTTGAGTTACAGCGGTTACTACGAGTTGTAAGGAGCTTTAAAATATGAAAAATTACCTGATTTATCCTGCAAAGGTCATGAACATCACGCAAAATCATGGGGAGGGCAACCATGCCGCGCACAGCGGCGGCACTTTGCGGGATTACCCGGCGGATGACGGCGGTGCGGACGCGGGACGGGATTGGTTTTACTGTCCGTGTGATGAAATGAAAATCGTGCGGATTTACGGCGTGGGGACGCAGGGGATCAATACGATATGGATGACCTCCGCCGCTCCGGTGATCATGCCGCACGGAGAGGCGATTGTGACCATCATGGTGGAACATCCGGAGGATGACGATCTCAGCGGGCTGCGCGTGGGGCAGACGTTCCGCCGCGGGGAAAAAATGTTCCGCGAGGGCGGCAACGGCACCCGCGGGAGGGGGACGTTCGGCAATCATTTTCACATTTCCGTGGGCACGGGGCAAATCAGCGGCAACGGCTGGGTGCAAAATGCCGCCGGTGCATGGGTGCTGAATGTGACGGGGCAACCTTTAAAGATCGATCAGGCGTTTTATCTGGAAGAAACGCGCATCCGTAATGCCGGACGCTATCAATTTCAAAATAAACCGAAGGAGGAAAGAAACATGGATAACACACCCGACGCATACGCCAAAGAGGCCGTGCAGTGGGCACAGCGCGAGGGCATTTTAAAGGGCTCGGAGGGCGATTTGCTGCTGCATAAAAACATTTCAAGACAAGACGTGCTGGTCTTTTTGTACCGCGCGCTGAAAGGAGGCAAATAAATGACCGAGCGGCTGCGCATGGCGGCCGCCGTCGTGGGCGGTTTGGTCATGGCGTATCTGAAGCAGTATACGGTGCTGTATATATTGGTGGCTGCGGCGGTGCTGCTTGATTTTGTAACCGGCATGGGCGCTGCGGTGGTCAGCGGGCAGGGGCTGTCCTCCAAGCTGGCAAGACGCGGCTTTTTGAAAAAAATGATGCTGCTGGTCAGTGTGGCGTTCGGCACGTTTTTGGACGCACTGATGCCCTTTTGCGTTCGCAAAACAGGCATGGACATGCAGGACACATTGATTTTTTCCACCGTAATCTGTCTGTATATTTGTATCAGCGAATGTATTTCCATTGCGGAAAATATCTGCCGCTGCACCGATCGGGCGCTGCCCGGTTGGCTGGTGCGGCTTTTAAAAGAAACCAAGGACAAGCTTGAAAAGGAGAAATAAGTTTATGCAAGAAACAGTAAATGTGGTCAACGACACACAGGCGCCGGTCGTGGCGGCGCCGCAAGCCGACATGCGGGAAAGCGGCACGCAAGACGTGCAACCGGCGGACACCGCGCCCCGCCCCCAAAGTCCGGCGGAAAATGCCCATTTTCGCAAAATGCGGCTGGAAAACGAGCGGCTGCGCAGCGAAAATGAGCGACTGACGGAACAACGCATTGATTTTTTGATGCAGGAGGATCTCAAGGAGATTCAAAAAATCGACCCGGCGGTTTCTTCTCTGGAAGAACTGGGGGACGATTTTGCCGCATTGATTGCCGCGGGGGTGCGCGCGCCCGTAGCCTTTGCCGCCGTCAGACAAACCGAAAGCGCCGCCCGCCCGCCGATGCTCGGCGCCGTGGACGGCAACACAAAAGGGGAAAAAGATTATTATACCCCGCAAGAGGTGGACGCACTCAGCGAAGCGGAGCTGGACAACCCCCGCATCTGGCAGCGCGTCCGGAAATCCATGACAAAATGGTAGAAAGGAATTATTTTTATGGCGTACACAAATTTTAAAGCAACCGTTTGGAGCAAATTCATTCAAAGAGAACTGGACAAAAAATGCCGACTGGTCGAGGACTGCTGGAAGCAGTTTGAGGGCGAGGCAAAGCATGGCAAGCAGGTCAAGATTTTGGGCGTAGGTTCGCCGACCATCGGCACCTATACCGGCGCGTCCATCGGCGCCCCGCAGACGATTACCGACACCGCTGTGGTGCTGGACATCGATCAGGCAAAATACTTCAACTTTATGGTGGACGATGTGGACAAGGCACAGTCCGTCCCCGGTTTGATGGAAACCCTGATTAAAGAGGCAACCTCCAAAATGGCGCAGACCCGCGACGCCTATGTCGCCTCATTGGCGGCGTCGGCCACGCAGAAAAGCGATTCGCTGTCCGTCACCACGGCCGCCGAGGCCAAGGCCGCACTGGACAAGGCGCTCTTGTCTTTGCGAGAAAACGACGTGGATTTGGAGGATGAGGTGGTCATTGACATCGCCCCCTTCTTCTATCAACTGTTGCGCGACAACCTGATTGCGCTGAAAACCGACAATGACGAGCTGATTGCCAAGGGCATTGTCGGCATGTATGACAACTGCAAGGTCAAGC
>CAKRPM010000198.1 GCA_934378025.1 uncultured Eubacteriales bacterium
GGCGTATACCGAGCAGGGTGCTTCCAGAGAAAAGCCCTGGTGAATATCCAGCGCTTCCCCCAGCGCTTTCTTTTCGTTAATATCCACGATTACAATTTCAGAGGCCAAACCTGTTAGAAACAGGGAATAGGCGACGGTGGAGCCGACGTTTCCTGCGCCGACAACGGTAATTTTGTTCATGTTGTTACTCCTTTATTTTAATAGATTTTGACGTAAATAGGCCAGCGATAATGCCAAATTTTCCTGCCGCACCGAAATATTTTCGGGTACGTTTAGGGTACAGGGGGCAAAGTTCCAAATGGCGCGGATATGGCATTTTACCAAAAGATTTGCCGTTTCTTCCGCTGCAGACGCCGGTACGCAAAGAATTCCGATGGCAATTTCCTGCCCGCGGCAGTATGTTTCAAGCGCCGATAAGGGATAAATTTTCTTCCCGCTGTCACTTTGGCAAGGGGCGTTGACGGCAATGTCAAAGGCGGCACAAATGTCCAGCCCGTATTCCTTAAATCCGCCGTAGTCCAGCAATGCCCTGCCCAGTCGGCCGGCGCCGATCAATACGGCACTGGTTTGTCCGGCGTGCAAAATGCTCTCTAAAGCGGCTGTCAAATCGCCGACGTAGTAACCGATTTTCGGCTTTCCCGCACCGCTTACGGCGGCTAAATCCTTGCGGACCTGCACCTCGCCCAGCCCCAGCGCATGTGCCAGCGCCGTGGCGGAAATGGTTTGCTGATCGGTCACATTTTGTAAAAAGCGTAGATAGACGGGCAGTCTGCCCAGAGTCGCCCGCGTAATTTCTCCCGGCATGTCGCGCCTCCTTCGACAAAATTTTCTACTCATACCATTATACACTATAAAAATCAAGTTGTAAATTGCCGAATTTATATATCGGTATTGTAATTATCGATATACCAAGGATCGATTATTTTTCAAAAGGGGCAAACGCCGCCCGACGGGCATCGCAAACCTCGCTGATAAATTGTTTGTCAAGTGTATCCAATGCGTAGTCTTTGGGGAAAATCAGCATGTCTTTGTAGAGCTGTTTGTTGTCCCGACAGTTTTTTTGCACCAAGCCGAAGCGATCGCACAGCGCTTTGGGCAACGGGGACAGCAGGGCAAACGCGGCGGGATGCTGCGTCAGCAGTTCCAGCTGATCGGCGCGATCCGTCACAAAAAACTTCCGCGTGCCGTTTTGATAGGGCTCGGTTTTTCGATCGTGCGCCGCGGTCAGCGCGGGGGCATAGGGATCCCCCAATGAAATTTCGGGGAAATCGCTCAGCTCTTGCAAAGAAATTTCGTCCCGGTTTGCCAACGGGTGCGTTTTGTTCATAACGGCAACATGATAAAACTCCGTAATCAGCTCAAAGCGCAATCCTTTTTCTTCTAAAAAGTTTTTATAGTATTGATCAAACATTTCGGCATAGCGAATAATGCCCAGCTGATACTTCCCGTCACAAACGTTTCGGATGGTTTGCATGGTTTCGGCCTCGCGGCAGTGCAGCTCGATCTCCTCATTGTCGGGAAGCTTTGCCGAAAATTTTGCAAAAGCCTCTGCAATGTAACCGGCGTACGCCACAGATACGGAAAAGTGCTTTTTCTGCACGGAGCCGTCCGCGAAAAGTGCCTCCACGGCGTCCACCTGTTCCAAAATGCTTTTGGCGTAACGAATGAAAATTTTTCCGTCCGGGGTGAGCACCATGCCCTTGGCGGAGCGATCGAAAATGGCCACGCCCAAAGAATTTTCCAACTCTTTGACGGCTCGGCTGAGATTGGGTTGACCGATAAAAAGCTTTTCCGCCGCTTTATTCAGTGAACCGGTGTTGGCAATTTCCACTGCATATTTTAAATGCGCAAGATTCATGATTGTGCCTCCCGAATTTTTTAAAGCTGTTTTATAGATTTTGCAATAAGTAAATAGAATATCCGCTCTTTTCGGCGTCCGCCTTTGCGAAGCCGTCAATACCGCAGCCGTGCCATGCACGGGCGGCTGCCGCCGCAGAGGATTGCTGTGCAATTCGCTCTGCGGGATTCTGCCAAAAAAACAGTATGGCTTGGCAGAATTTGCCGTCTTTTTCGGTTGCCCGTCCTGCGGGCGAGAAAAAGGGCAATCAGAATATAATATCCGCTCTGCGGATATTCTGCCAAAAAACAGAGTGGCTTGGCAGAATTTGCCGTCTTTTTCGGTTGCCCGCTCTGCGGGCGAGAAAAAGGGCAATCAGAATATAATATCCGCTCTGCGGATATTATACCACGCTCCTTCGCAAAAATCTACCGTTTTTCACATGTAAAAAAAGGTTGACATATACCCCCACAGGGTATATTATTGTTATGGAAATGAAAAAACGATGATTTCAGCACGGTATCGTGCGGGAAAGGCGAGCAGTGTTTTATGGCGGAATGTGGATGCATGCGTAAAAAAGTGCGAAATGCGGCAGAATATAAAAAGCTGATTCATCGACTGAATCGAATTGAAGGACAGGTGCGCGGAATACGAAATATGGTGGAAGAAAACGCTTACTGCGTGGACATTTTACATCAGGCCGCCGCTGTCAGCGCTGCAATGGATTCGTTTAGTACCGAGCTTTTAGAGGAGCATGTGCGTACTTGCGTGGCGCAGGATATTCGCGCGGGCAAAGAGGACGCTGTGGATGAGCTGCTTTCGATTTTGCGAAAGATGATGAAATAAGGAGGCAGAAATGAAAGAATTTAAAGTAACGGGTATGAGCTGTGCCGCGTGCAGCGCCCGTGTGGAAAAAGCCGTGCGTGCGGTGGACGGCGTGCAGGAATGTGCCGTAAATCTTTTAACCGGCAGTATGCAGGTGGAGGGCGGCAGCGACGAGGATATTGCCGCCGCGGTTCGTGCAGCGGGATATGGGATTGAAGGCGCTTCCGACGCTGATGCGGCTCCGAAGGAAAAGGGCGCGACCGGCGCGCTGGCGGGAAGATTTTTTTCATCGTTGGTTGTACTGGCGGTGCTGATGTATATTTCCATGGGTCATGTGATGTGGGGATGGTATTTGCCGCCCCGTCTTGCGGATAATGCCGTGGCACTGGCACTGACGCAGCTGTTACTGACAACGGTTATAATGGTCATTAACAATCGATTTTTTGTCAGCGGTTTTAAAGGGGTGCTGCACGGTGCGC
>CAKRPM010000199.1 GCA_934378025.1 uncultured Eubacteriales bacterium
ATATGATCGTCAATCAGCCGACCTGTAACTCCGATGGATACAGCGAGCAGTTCTGCACGGTTTGCGGACTGAGAAATGAGGCAACCCGTGTGGTAACGCCCAAGGATCCCGACGCGCATGTATTTGACGAAACCAAATGGGTGGTTTTGATTAAAGGCGATTGCACGACCGCCAAGGTGGAGCAAAACACCTGCACGGTTTGCGGCAAGACGGTTACCCGCCAAGATAACAGCATGGTGACCGGAAAGCATGATTATCAGATCAGTGTCACGCCCGCAACCTTCGACGCAGCCGGAAAAGAAGAGCAAACCTGTAAGGTTTGCGGCAAGCACGAGCTGCTCAAAGTGTTGCCCAGACTTGAAAAATTCAAGGATGTTGACAGCAAAAAATGGTACGCCGACTATGTGGCCAAGGCGGTTTCGGCCGGTTTGTTTAAAGGCTATGAAGACAACACCTTCAAGCCGGAAGCCGCCATTACCCGTGCCGAGGTAGTAACCGTTGTGGCACGCGTCGCCGGTGTGAACACCAAAAAGTATTCCACATCGCGCTTCAGTGATGTGCCGAAAGGCCATTGGGCCAACGGTGCTGTTGCCTGGGCAGAGCAAAACAAGATTATCAGCGGTAAATCCGCGGGTCGTTTTGCTCCGGACGATAAGATCACCAGAGAAGAATTGTGTACGATTTTGGTGCGCTATGCAAGAAGCCAGAATATTACGCTGAAAGCAACCGTATCGAAAACAAAATTTGCCGATGACAAGCAAATTTCCTCCTATGCCAAGGAAAATGTGTATACCTGCCAGCGCGCCGGTATCATCAGCGGCAGAGAGAAAAATATGTTTGCGCCTAAGGCAAGCGCAACCAGAGCGGAAATCAGCAAGGTGTTTGTTGAATTTTTGAACGTCATTGCCTAAACAATCTGAATGAGGTGGGCGGGCTCGCCCACCTCATTTTTCCATGCAGCGTTGTTCGGTTCGGCGGATGAAATGCATTTTTTACGGAAAACGCGGCAATTCATCCGTCCAAAAAACCGACGATATCGATAAGTAGGGGGTAAAAAATGGAAATTACATTCAATCGTGCCGCGCTCAAGGAGGCGGCAAAGCAGAGCTTGCAAAACCGCTATTGGCTTTCCTTGGCGGTGGCGTTGCTGACCGGAACCATTAGCTTGGGCGGGCATTTTACATTCTCGACAAATTTCGGCGATAATTCGTCGGGTTTCTCATCTCCGTTACAGGGGTCATCGTATTATGCACTGATTATGGGGATTCTGCTCGCACTCGGAATTGCTTTTTTGGTACTGACCGTTTATTCGATTGTAAAATTTTACTGGGTCGGCGGCCCGCTGTCCGTCGGCGGAAAACGGTACTTTATCGGCCTGACAAAAGGTGAGGGACGTTTTTCTGATATCGGATACGCCTTTTTAAAGCACACGCCCGACAGCTATAAAAATGTTCGGCAGACCATGTTTTGCACAGTGATTTTTACCTATTTGTGGTTTTTATTGCCCGCGGCGCCGACAACGATCGGTTTGATCGGGTTGCTTTGTTTCGGCGAAAAAGCGGCTGTGATTTTTCTGCCGATCATGTTGCTTTCGCTGCCGCTGCTGGTTTTGAGCGTTATTAAGGTGATGGATTATGAATTTATTCCGTATCTTTTGGCCGAACATCCCGAGATGAAACGCCGCGACGCATTTGCGGCCTCCGCGGCGCTGATTCGCGGACATAAAGGCGATATGTTTGTTTTGGGGCTTTCCTTCATCGGATGGATTTTGCTCGGAATGTTGTGCTGCGGCATCGGCGTTATTTTTGTACTGCCGTATATGGAGGCAACTTATGCGCATGCGTATGCGGTTTTGTGTCGTATGTTCGAGCAAAATAGATTTGCGGCGGCCTCGGCCATGCCGTATACCACTGCCCAAGCGCCGGCGCAAGATCCGCAGTCGGCGGCACCGGAGCATGCGGGAGAGATGCCGGACGCGCCAGTGCAAACCATGAAAGATCCGTCCGATCAACCGGCCCAACCCGATCTGTCAAACGATCAACCGGCACAACCCGATCTGTCAAACGATCAACCGGCGCAGTCCGATCTGTCAAACGATCAACCGGCACAACCTGATCTGTCAAATGATCAACCGGCACAACCGGATTTACCAAGTGATCCGGCGGAACCGGCCGATCGGTCAAACGACCGCGGGGAGGAATAAAATACCATGGACTTTTCAAAGCTGGATCAATATATTGATCAACAACCGAAGAAAGGCATCCCTTGCATGGATGTCAGCGTGTTTCATCACGGTCGGTGTGTGCACCGTCACATTATGGGAACATGCGACTATCAAAAGAAAAAGCCGCTGACGGAAAACAATTTAAACTGGCTGTATTCGGGCAGCAAGGTGATGACCATGTGCGCCGCCATGCAGCTGATCGAGCGGGGAGAGCTGTCGCTTGATGAAAAACTGGGCGATTTGATCCCTGCCTTTGCCGAGATGAAGGTGATGACGGCGGACGGCGGGGTTGCCCCTGCGAAAAACCCGATTTTAATTCGTCATTTGATGAGTATGAGCGCCGGGCTGGACTATGACTTGAGAGCACCGGCATTGTTGGAGGCATGCCGCGATCCTGAGGCGGACACCGCCACCATCGTAAATGCCATCGCCGAAAAGCCGCTGCGCTTTGAACCGGGCACGGGCTATAAGTACAGTCTTTGCCACGATGTTATGGCCAGAGTGATCGAAGTGAAAAGCGGTAAACGCTTCAGCGAGTATTTAAAAGAAAATATATGGCAGCCGCTGGGCATACAGGACATCACGTTTCGCGACGAAACAAAAGAGGTTCGCGACCGTTTGGTGGCACAGTTCCGATATGATAACGACACCTTTACCTCAAAGCCGGAGGTTTTTGCCAATGACTGCAGGCTTTCCAATCGTTATGAGAGCGGCGGAGGCGGGATTATCACCTCAGCAGGGGACTACGGGAAGTTTGTGGCGGCATTATCCAATAAAGGCGTATCGGCGGATGGTCATCGCTTGTTGAGTATGGACAGTATCAATACCTGGCGCTTTACAACCTTGCCGGATGATATTTTAAAAGACGCCTACAGCAAGTACAAAATCGGCTACTCGTATGCGCTGGGCG
>CAKRPM010000200.1 GCA_934378025.1 uncultured Eubacteriales bacterium
GATACAGTCCGTGCGGCGGTACGGTGGGGCCCGCTTTTTTTCGATCTTCGGCCAGCAAAATCTCGTATGCCTGTTCAGGCGAAATGCGGCCGCAGCCGACCCAAATCAACGTACCCACCAAAATCCGAACCATATTATATAAAAAACCGTCTCCGCAAATGCGGCAATCGATTTCATGCGCACGACGACGCACCGTAAAATAAAAAACCGTACGCCTGGTATTTTCGATTTTGGAGCCGGGCGACATAAAGCTTCGGTAATCGTGCGCACCCGTTAAAAGCGCCGCCGCCCGCTGCATCGCAGAAGCGTCCAACCTGCCCTTAAAATGATACGCCCGTCCCTCTAAAAAAGGATCGCGCAAGGGGCCGTCATACAAACGATAAATATACTCCTTGCCCTTGGCAAAATAGCGGGGATGAAATTCCTCCGGCACCTCCGTGCAATCGCGCACGGCAATGCTTTGCGGCAGCACGGCGTTGAGCGCCAGCGGAATCCGTCGGCACTCCATGGGCGTATCCGCCTCAAAACACATTTTATAGTCCAGCGCATGCACCCCGCTGTCCGTGCGGGAACAGCCTGTCACATCCGGCCGAACTCCAAGGATTTTTTCCAAGGCGTCCTGCATGCAGCTTTGCACGGCATAACCGTTTTTCTGCACCTGCCAGCCGACAAAATCGGCGCCGATATATTTCAGTGAAAGCAAAAATTTTCTCATATCAAATTTATCAGGATCACACCGGCCAGCGTCAACAGCATGACCGCCGCGGCGATTGCGTCCCGCCCTCCGAAATGAAAAACTTTATATTTTGTACGGTGATTTCCTCCGTGATAGCAGCGGCACTCCATGGCGTCCGCCAATTCCTCCGCCCGCCGAAACGCCGAGATGATCAGCGGAATTAAAATCGGGATCAGCGCCTTTGCCCGCCGAAAAAGATTTCCGGTTTCAAAATCGGCGCCGCGCGCCTTTTGGGCATTGATAATTTTATCCGTTTCATCCACAAGCGTGGGAATAAACCGCAGGGCAATGGTCATCATCATGGACATTTCATGCACCGGCACATGCAGCACCTTGAGCGGCGAAAGCAAGCTTTCCAGCGCCCCGGTCAGCATAATCGGCGAGGTGGTATAGGTCATAAACGATGTACCGATGACCAGCAGCACAATGCGCACGGCCATGAACAATGCGTTTTTCACCCCGTTCCACGTCAGCCAGTGCAGCCAGCCGATCTCCTCAAAAATCGGCGCGCCTGTTCCGTAAAACAAATTAAAAAAGGCGGTAAAAAGAATGACAAACCACAACGGTTTCAGCCCGCGCAGTACGACCCGCAGCGGTATGTCGGACGAGCCGATGATAATGGCCATCAACACCGCCGCCGCCAAAAAGCCCCATGCGTTTCGCACCACAAACAGCAAAATGATATACAGTGCCGTCGCCAAAATTTTGGTACGCGGATCCAGCTTGTGCACAAAGGACTGCCCCGGAAAATATTGCCCGATGGTAATGTCTTTAATCATCGCGCGCCACCTCCGCCAAGCTGTTTTAAAATTTCCTTTTTGGCGTCGGCGATGGTATAGATATCGGTGCGAACCGGAAAACCGCGCTCCCGCAGCGCAATAAACACCTTGGTGATTTGCGGAATATCCAGTCCCATTTCGATCAATTCGTCGGCGCGCTCGAATACGCCGTCCACCGACTCGTGCATGCGCACGCTGCCGTGATCCATCACAATAACGCTGTCGGCGTTATCCGCAATATCCTCCATCGAATGGGAGACCAGCAGCACCGTAGAATGAGTCTGCTGATGATATTCGCGAATCCGCGACAATATTTCGTCCCGACCGCGCGGATCCAATCCGGCGGCAGGTTCGTCCAAAATTAACACTTTCGGTTCCAGCGCCATTACGCCGGCAATGGCAATGCGGCGTTTTTGCCCGCCGGATAAGTCAAACGGCGATTTTTCCAGGCAGTCCGGTTTCATCCCGACAAATTCCAAGCTTTCCCGAACGCGACGGTCGATCTCCGCCTCATCCAATTTCATATTTTTGGGGCCGAACGCGATATCTTTATAAACCGTTTCCTCAAACAGCTGATACTCGGGATACTGAAACACCAGCCCCACTTTAAAACGTGTGGCAATGCGCTGCTGTTTGTTCTCGCTCCACAAATTTTCACCGTCTACAAAAACCTCGCCCTCGGTCGGCCGCAAAATCGCATTTAAATGGGCAATCAGCGTGCTTTTGCCCGAACCTGTATGCCCGATCACGCCGACATACTCGCCCTCGCGAATTTGCAAATTCACCTGCTGCAGCGCGGTCTTTTCAAACGGCGTGCCGACGCTGTATTTATGGGTTAAATTTTTGGTTTCGATAATCACCGAATTTTCCCTCCAACAATTCCGTCAACACATCTACACATTCCGTATCGGTCAGCACCGATATGGGCACTTTGATATCCTCCTGCCGCAATGCGAACATCATCTCCGCCGACTGCGGCACATCCAGCGCCACACTCTGCAAAAGTCCGACGTTTTGAAAAACGCCGCGCGGCGTATCGTCCAGCAAAACCTTGCCGTCGTTCATCACAATTACACGATCGGCGTCCACCGCCTCATCCATATAATGCGTGATCAGCACCACCGTTACGCCCTCTTCCCGATTCAATCGGTGAATGGTACGCATCACTTCGCGCCGACCCTTGGGATCCAGCATCGCGGTCGGTTCATCCAAAATCAAGCACTTCGGGTGCATGGCGATAATCCCGGCAATGGCGACCCGCTGCTTTTGCCCGCCGGACAACAAATGCGGCGCATGCTTTCGATAGGACAGCATATCCACCGCCTCCAGCGCCTGCGTCACCCGCTGCTCCATCTGCTCGTGCGGCACGCCCAGATTTTCCAAGGCGAACGCCACATCCTCTTCCACCACCGTAGCGATAATTTGATTATCGGGATTTTGAAAAACCATGCCGACATTTTCACGAATTGCCAGCCGCTTTTCCTCGTCCTTGGTATTCATACCCAGCACAATCATATCCCCTTGATCGGGCGTTAATATGCCGTTAAAAAGCTTTGCCAGCGTGCTTTTGCCGCAGCCGTTATGCCCCAGCACCGCCACAAACGAGCCCTCTTCAATCG
>CAKRPM010000201.1 GCA_934378025.1 uncultured Eubacteriales bacterium
TTCGTGATAAGGGGTGTGGCATTGAAGATATCCGACAGGCGCGCGAACCGCTTTTTACCACGGTTACCAGCGGCGAAAGAAGCGGCATGGGCTTTACCATTATGGAAACGTTTTCGGATGGTATTCGCGTGACCTCAAAACCGGGGCGGGGCACGCGCGTTTGGCTGGAAAAGAGAATTTACGGTAAGGAACGCGGCGCGTGACCGATACAAAAACCGACAAGCTTGTTACAGAAAACATGGGGTTGATTCACATGGTCGTTCGGCGCTATGCGGGGTATGGCGCTGATTATGAAGATCTTTTTCAGATCGGTGCCATCGGGCTGGTCAAGGCGGCAAAAAAATTCGATCCCGATCGGAATATTAAATTTTCCACCTATGCGGTCGGCAAAATTGTCGGTGAAATCAAGACGTATTTTCGAGATAACGGAACCTTAAAAATTTCTCGAACCGTTAAAACGCAAAAATTGAAAATCAATCGCGCTGTTAGCGCACTGGAGGCTAAACTGGCCCGTTCGCCCACCGTCGGCGAAATTGCCGAATATACGGGAATGGATGCGGAAACGATTGTATCTACCATGGAAATTTGCGAGGATGTTTTGTCCCTGGATCGGGAAAGCGAGCAGAGCGGCAAGCTTTATAATGTTGTCGGTACGGATCATGAGGCGCATAATATCGATCGTATCATGCTTTCACAGGCTCTGGATCAATTACCCGTCAAGGAACGTCAAATCATTGTTCTGCGCTTTTTTATGGATAAGACGCAAACGGAGATTGCCCATATCTTGGGGATGAGTCAGGTGTCTGTTTCCAGACAGGAAAAAAATATTTTAAAAAAACTGAGCAAAATGATTTCCTAATGGGCAAAAATATGGTATACTGATCCATAGATCATTTTCTGGAGGAATACATGCAACAGATTTCTATGGATACCGAAAAAATAGCCGCAGGATTTAATAAACTGAATGATATGCAAAAAAAGGCGGTGTGCTGTACGCAGGGACCGCTGCTGATTTTGGCGGGCGCCGGCAGCGGCAAAACCACGGTGCTGATTCAACGAATTGCCTATATTTTGCAGCAGCAGCTTTGCCGTCCGTATCAAATTTTGGCCATCACCTTCACCAACAAGGCGGCGGGCGAGCTGAAAGCGCGGATTGAGGACATGATGGGCCCGCAGGGAAGCGAGGTATGGGCCTCTACGTTTCATGCGTTTTGCGCGCGGATTTTGCGACGGGAGATTGAGAGAATCGGTTATCGGCACGATTTTTCCATTTATGCGACGGATGATTGCCTTCGTGTGATCAAGGATGTAATGAAGCGTTGCGAGATTGATGAAAAATCCGTGGCGCTGCGCACCATTTTGAACATGATTTCCAGGGCGAAGGACGCGCGTGTATCCCCGGATGATTTTCTTTCGGAAAACGGAGATAATTATCTCAATCGGTGTATTCAACGCGTATATCGCGAGTATACCGCTGCGCTCAAAGAGGCCAATGCACTGGACTTTGACGACATGATTTTAAAAACCGTGGAAATATTGGAACAGTTTGAAGAGGTGCGCAGGTTTTACGGCGAGCGTTTTCATTATATTATGGTGGACGAATATCAGGATACCAACCCGCTTCAATATCGTTTGATCTATCTGCTTTCCGAAGTGCACCGAAACATTTGCGTGGTCGGTGACGACGATCAGAGTATTTACAAATTTCGCGGCGCTACCATTGAAAATATTCTCAGTTTTGAAAAGAACTTTCCCGGAGCGCAAACCATTCGGCTGGAGCAAAACTATCGTTCGACCAAAAGTATTCTGGAAACCGCCAATGCCGTTATATCCTATAATAAGGGCAGAAAAGGCAAAAACTTATGGACCTCCTCCGGCGGCGGAGACAAGGTGTTTTTGAACAAACTGGCCAATGAATATGAGGAAAGCCTTTTTGTAACGGATACCATTTTGGATATGGTGGCCAAAGGGGAGGGAAAATACGGGGATTTTGCCGTATTATACCGTACCAATGCCCAGTCCAACGCCATTGAGCGAGCGCTGGTAAAATGCGGCATTGCCTATAAAGTGGTCGGCGGCATCCGTTTTTATGATCGTAAAGAAATTCGGGATATTCTTTCTTATTTATTTGTATTACAAAACCCGACGGATAATTTGCGCTTAAAGCGGATTATCAACGAACCCAAGCGTTCGATCGGCGCGTCAACGGTGGCGCGCATTGAAGATTTGGCGGGCGTGAACGGCATCAGTATGTTTGATGTGATCGATCATGCGGAGCACTTTCCGGAGCTGAAACGGAGCTTGGGCGCGCTGAAACAGTTTGCGGCCTTGATCCATCGGCTGTCTTCGTTAAAAAACAACGGATCGCTTTCCGATTTGGTCAGCGCGCTGTATACAGACAGCGGATATATGCAGGCTTTGGTGGCGGAAAATACACCGGAGAGCAAAGATCGAATTGACAATTTGCAGGAGTTTTTATCCACGGTAACCGTTTATGAACAGCAAAACGAGACCATCAGTTTGTCCGGATTTTTAGAGGAAATTTCGCTGATGACGGATTTGGATCAGCTGGAGGACGGCGAGGATCGTGTGGTGCTGATGACGTTGCACAGCGCCAAGGGGCTTGAATTTAATTACGTCTTTTTGGTCGGCGTGGAAGAGGGAATTTTCCCGGGACTGCAAAGTATGAATTCCGAAGAGGATATTGAAGAGGAACGGCGCTTGATGTATGTGGGCATTACCCGTGCGCGTAAAAAGCTGTGGGTGCTTCATGTGGCACAGCGAATGTTGTACGGTAAAACCAATTATTATCAGCCTTCCCGCTTTATTAAGGAAATGCCGGGCGAATATGTCGAAAAGCTTTATGATGATGCTCGTACGACCGTCAGCGCTTTCGCCAAGATGCCCGCGCGGCAGGTGCCGGCATATACGCCGCCGCGCCCCGCGGCAATACAGTCCTCCATCGGACGTGCCACGGCGGAACGAAGCAATCAACACTATACGGTGGGGATGCGCGTACGGCATAAAACCTTTGGCGACGGCGAGATCGTGGCGGTCCGCGAGGCGATGGGCCGGGCCGGCCAGGTGGCCGCCGGCCAGATCCAGGTGGAGCCGAACCATCCCGGAC
>CAKRPM010000202.1 GCA_934378025.1 uncultured Eubacteriales bacterium
TCTTTTGTTTTCTCTTCTTGTCTTGACCATAAAAAATATGCACCTCCAAAAGTGTCTAACTTTTGGGGTGCATATCAAACACGGTTTTGCGGGATTTTCTTTTATTATAACGCTTCCGCTTGTTGAATCCAAAGGGCGGCGTCTGCGTCGCTCGGCATACGCCAATCTCCGCGCGGCGACAGACAGATACTGCCGATTTTTACACCGTCCGGCAGGCAACTGCGTTTAAATTGTTGAGAGAAAAAGCGGCGGTAAAATACCAACAGCCATTTTTTTATAACATCTCGTGTAAAATCCTGTGCAAACGCCTTGCACGCCAATGCAAAGATTTTCTCGGGAGCAAACCCGAAACGCACCATATAATATAAGAAGAAATCATGCAGCGCATACGGTCCGACAATTTCTTCCGTTTGCTGTGCAATTCGACCGTTTTCATCCGGCGGAAGCAGCTCGGGACTGATGGGCGTATCCAAAATATCCTCCAGTACGGAGCGGCTGCTTTGGAAAACATCGCTTTGCTTAATGCTGTCAATCATCCATCTGACCAACGTTTTCGGGATGCCGCAATTCACACCGTACATGCTCATGTGATCCGCATTATAGGTGCACCATCCCAGCGCCAACTCACTCAAATCGCCGGTGCCGGCTACAAAACCGCCGATTTTTCCGGCATAATCCATGAGTATTTGGGTGCGCTCTCTGGCCTGTGCATTTTCAAAAGTTAAATCAAAAGTATTCGGATCTTGTCCGATGTCTTTAAAATGCTGTTCCACTGCCGTCTTGATCGGAATTTCAAGTGCGGTAATGCCGAGGCTTTTCATTAAAAGCAACGAATTTTGATAGGTGCGATCTGTCGTGCCGAAGCAGGGCATCGTAATGCCGACAACATCGCGAACCGGGCGCCCGGCCCGCCGTGCCGCTTCGGTGCAAACCAACAATGCCAGCGTCGAATCAAGGCCGCCTGAAATACCGATTACCGGACGACCGCCGGTAACGGCCATTCTTTTTTGTAAACCGCAAACCTGCATTTCAAAAATTTCAAGACAGCGCTCGGTACGGTCTTGCTTGGTATTCGGTACAAAAGGCAGCTTGTCCGGATGACAAAACTTCAGATTGTTCTCGGGAACATCTTGAGCAATATGCACGATTCGACAGGGCTGACCGCAAAGCGACATGCTTTGGGCAAACGTTTTAATTTTCAGACGGTCGGCGTGCAGTTTTCCTAAATCAATATCGGCAAACATCAAATAATCATGATCAATTTTGTGTTCATTTTCCGCCAGTACTTTTCCGTTTTCGCAAATCAAGCTGTGTCCCGAAAAAATCAAGTCTGTGGTGGATTCGCTTTTCCCGGCAGACACATATACATAGGCGCCGAGCTGTGCGGCAGATTGCTGCTGCACCAGCGCACGGCGGTAGCGACGCTTGGAAATGGTTTCATTGCTGGCAGAAAGATTGATGATTACCTCGGCTCCTCCTAAGGAAAGCAGGCTGCCGGGCGAAACCGTGGCCCACAAATCTTCACAAATTTCCGCTCCAAAGCAAAAATAGCCGGTATCAAACAGTATATTGCAACCAACCCGGATTTCTCTTTCCTGCAAATCGGCAATGCCAAACTCCGCAGCGGATAAAGCTTGTCTTTTCATTTCCGACCCGGAAGAAAACCAACGCCGCTCATAAAACTCGTTATACGTAGGAATATAAGTTTTCGGCACTAAAGCGTAAAGCTCACCATGATAAATGATGGCGGCGCAATTAAAAAGCTTGCTCTCCAGTGCCAGCGGCAAACCGACAGCAATCACCGCGTCAATTTTTTTGCTGAATGAAATAATTTGGCGCAGCCCCAAGCGTGCCTGCTTCAGTAAACTCTGCTGAAAGAACAAATCGCCGCAAGTATATCCCGTTAAGCAAAGCTCCGGAAACACAATCAGTTGCGGTTTTTCCTGCTCCGCCTGCTTGGCTTTCTCAATAATTTGCGCGACATTTTCGGATACGTTGGCGACCGATACTTTGGGAACGGCGGCGCAAACCCGTAAAAAATCCAACATAACGTTCTTTCCTCCTGCCGCAAGTGCGGCTGTATTTTTTATTCGTTGTTTTCAGCTTTATATAAAAAGGACAGTGGAAATATAATAGCCACTTTGTGGCTATTATACCACAAAGCTTTGCTTCGTGGTATAATTTGTCATCTTTTTCGGTTGCCCACTCCGTGGGCGAGAAAAAGGGCAGTGGAAATATAATAGCCACTTTGTGGCTATTATACCACAAAGCTTTGCTTCGTGGTATAATTTGTCATCTTTTTCGGTTGCCCACTCCGTGGGCGAGAAAAAGGGCTGTGGAGATATAATAGCCACTTTGTGGCTATTATACCACTTTTTTCCCCGCCTTACAACAGTTTTTCGAAATTGCATCTTGACGAAAAGTTTTTTCCGCCGTATAGTATTTATAAATCATTTTAAAAGGAGCGCATCATGCAACAGGATCAAAACTTTTTAGCTACCCGACCTGTTGGAAAATTGCTGTTAAAATTGGCTATTCCTACGGTTATCGCGCAGCTGGTAAATATGCTTTATAATATCGTTGACCGCATTTACATCGGTCACATTCCCGAGATCGGCAGTATGGCCTTGACCGGTGTCGGCGTCTGTATGCCGCTGATTATGGTGGTGGCGGCTTTTGCCGCGTTGGTTTCCTCCGGCGGTGCGCCTCGCGCCTCAATTTGCATGGGGCAGGGAAAAAAAGATACCGCTGAAAAAATTCTCGGCGGCTGCTTCGGACTCCAAATTATCATCTCAATTTTACTCAGTATTATTTTGATACTTTTTAACCGTGATTTCCTGATGATGTTCGGTGCCAGCGAAAACACAATTTCTTATGCCGTTGACTATATGAACATTTATGCGATTGGGACGATTTTTGTTCAACTGACACTGGGTATGAATGCCTTTATTACGGCGCAGGGCTTCGCTACCGTCGGTATGATAACGGTATTGATCGGCGCGATTGCCAATATTGCGCTGGATCCTCTTTTTATTTTTGCTATGGGGATGGGGGTGCGCGGTGCCGCACTGGCCACGATTCTCTCTCAGGGCATCTCTTGTATATGGG
>CAKRPM010000203.1 GCA_934378025.1 uncultured Eubacteriales bacterium
GTAAAGCAATATGCCTTGTTCGGCCTGATGCACACCACCTGGCATACCCTCACCCGCGGCACGCCCTATATTGCCTATACGGCGGCCGCCCTTTGGTCGGCGCAGTCCCCCGCCGACACCAAAAGCGACTATGCCGCCAAAACCGCCGCCGTACTGCGCAAGGTCTTTTTTGCGGACGGCGATTACGCAAAAGCCGGCTGGTCGCCGCTGGAGCTCTCTCCCCGAATTTAAAAAGGGCGCGCCCGCACTTCCGTGCGGCGCACTCCGCAATATTCTCTAAAAGCCGCGCCGATATCTTCCGTGCAGCGCACTCGCAATATTCTCTAAAAACAGTGACGATCACTTTCATGCGGCGCACCCGCAATATTCTCTAAAAACAGTGCCGATCACTTTCATGCGGCGCACCCGCAAAACTCTTTAAAAGCAGTGCCGATCACTTTCATGCAGCGCACCCGCAATATTCTCTAAAAGCCGCGCCGATATCTTCCGTGCAGCGCACCAAAGTGATCTGAAAAAATCATTCTGCCCCGAAAGGCGCTCGGCTTTTCGGGGCAGTCTTTTATAAAAAAATGAGTTCGGCACCCGCCGAACCCATTTTTTATATTTAAAAGAGGAATTTGCGCCAGGCGGCAATATAGCCCGCCGCCTTTTCGCGGTTTTCCGCCTCGGCGAAAATTCTCAACAGCGGCTCGGTGCCGCTGAACCGACAAATCACAAACGATCCGTCCGAGAAATAGACCTTGCAGCCGTCCCGATAAGACAGCACGTCCGTCTTTGCCGAAAAATTCGGCAGCTCGCGATCCACCATAATGCGTTTGAGCAGCGCATCCTTTTGATCGGACGGGAAAGAAAGATTTTCTTCCACCATGACAAAATTGCCGTATTTTTTCCGCAGCCGTTTCATCAACATGGTAGGCGTTTTCCCGGTTTTGCAGATCATTTCGACAAACAGCGAGGCCGCATACACCGAATCCTTTCCGTGAATATGGCCGCGCACGGTCAAGCCGCCGCTGGACTCGCCGCCCAGAACCGCGTCCGCCTCATCGATTTTGGAAGAAATGTATTTAAATCCGACCGGCACTTCAAAGCAGGCCTCGTTAAAGTCGGCGGCCAGTGCGTCCAGCATGTGCGTTGTCGCGACATTGCGTACGACCGGTCCTTTCCATCCTTTAAATTCATGTAAATAATAGTACAGCAATACCAAAATTTCATTGGCGCTGATATACTGACCGTTGCTGTCGATAATGCCCAGGCGGTCGCCGTCACCGTCGACGCCGATCCCCAGATCATATCCGCCGTCCACCACCTTACGCGCCAGCTCGCTGAGCGTGCTTTCGCCGGGGGCGGGCATCATGCCGCCGAAATAGGCGTCCTTATCACTGTGAATGATATCCACTGTACACCGCGTGGTGCAAAAAATTACCATCAACGGATACGTGGCGCTGCCGTGCATCGGGTCAAACAAAATCCGCAGACCTCTGGCACGAATGGCGTCTTGATCGAGCAGTGCGAGAATGTCATCCAAAAAGTCATTAAACGGATTTTTCAAATACTGCACTTTTCGCTCGGCCAGGCACTGCTCAAAGGGGATGCTGTGCACATCCTCCGGGCGCAGCGCCGCAATGATTTGCTCCAGCTGCTCGGTCAGCTCCACCGGTGCGTCACGCCCCTCTTTCACGATGACCTTAATTCCGTTATAGTTGGACGGGTTATGCGAGGCAGTCACCTCCAAACCGTAATAAAGCCCGCGTTTTTGAACGGTGTGCATTACCAAAGGAGTGGGGGCGCTGCGGTGCATAAAGAGCACCTTTATGCCGCCGGCGCATAAAACCTCCGCCAACCACTGTGCGGCGCAGTCGGACAGAAAACGCCGGTCATAACCGATCACAACAGGCTTCGCCGTCTGTCGATGGCTTTTCATGTAGGCAACCAATCCTTGCCCGATCAGCTGCACATTTTGTATGCAGAAATCCTTGCCGATTTCCGCGCGCCAGCCGCCTGTTCCGAATTTGATCATGACAACGCCTCCAATCTTTTGATAACCTCGTTTTGAAACCTATTGATAAAGTGTACGATAAATTCTTTGGGATCGGCGTCGGAGAACACCATATCGGTAATATCCAAGCCGTAGCTTAAACTGTCCGTATCATCGGTATTATGGCTGGCAAAAAACGTCGCATTGGCCAGCCGACGGCCGATGGCCGCGCTGTCATAACGCTTGCCCCCCGCAATCTGCGAATCAAAAACGCCGAGCAGCGCCGCCGCCAAATGCGGACGATCCGCCGTACTGAAGCAAGTTTTGTCCTCATCGCACAGCCAGTCCAGCCCGCGCCATACCTCTAAAGAGTAAACCTTTTTCGGCCGCTCTTCGGGCGAAAGCAGACGCAGCGCCTCAATCGTGCGCAATGCGGTGGCCACATGCGTATCGTGTTTATCGGCCAAATTGTGCGTATAAACCGTTTCGGGACGGGCGGCACGCAAAATCTCCGCCAGCTCCTGCACCGGCGCCTTGTCTGCGGCATTTTTCACCGCAGCGCTCGAATATCCCAGCTGTCCCATAAAGCCATACTGGCCGATCACGGCCGCATTATTCTGTTCCACGCGGCGCACCGCCTGCATTTGTTCATCTGTATAATCGGCATAATCCCCGGTTCGGGGGCTGCCTGCGCCGTTGGTCAGCACCACGGCCGAAAACCATCGATCCGTCTTGGCATAGCATGCCGCCGTCGGTGCGAAAGCCATAATTTCCACATCGTCCTGATGGGCGGCAATGCAAAGGTCGCTGGTGCGCGCCATGGCCGCTGCCCCTTCCGTTCCGTCCGGTACAAAAATTTTATCACTCATCGGTAAATTCATCCTTTCCGCCGCGCCCTCCGGGCGCCCTATCTTCTTTTACGGTTTTAAAAAGCTTTTTACTCTTCGCTTTCCGTGCAAATCACCGTCAAATCGGGATGCAGCTGCAAAATCGAAGCCGGAATTTCCGGCGTCACCGGACCGTACAGTGCCTTTTGAAGAATGTCCATCTTGGCCTTGCCGTTGGCGACCAATAAAATCTTTTTGGCTTGCATGATGGATTTCAGCCCCATGGTGATCGCCTTGGTGGGCAC
>CAKRPM010000204.1 GCA_934378025.1 uncultured Eubacteriales bacterium
GCCGTACTGTACGGGCACACGCACATTGCCGACTACTGCTTTCACAATCGGATGTTACTATTAAATCCGGGGGCAATTGCCGGCTGTCGGGATACCCGAAAGGCCACTTATGCAATTTTGGAATGGACGGCGGACAGCCAAATTTACATGACCATGTCCGAGGTATTATAAAGGAGAAAAAATTGGAAAAATCAGAAATCATCCGAAACTATTCTCCCGCGACGCTGGCATACATCGGCGACGCCGCTTGGGAGTTAATGGTGCGAGATCATTTGGTGCGTTCCGGTCAAACCGTAAACGTTTTGCATCTTGCGGCGAAAAATTACGTTTCCGCCGCGGCGCAAAGCGAATTTATGACGGTGATTGAACCGATGCTGACCGAACAGGAAGCCGGCGTTTACCGCAGAGGGCGCAATGCCAAAATCCATTCGCATCCCAAAAACGTCAATCTCATCGAATACCATCGCGCCACGGGCTTTGAGGCTTTGTTCGGCTTTTTGCATTTGGCAAACGATCAGGCGCGTCTTCAAAATTTTTTTGAGTGTATCCTATCGCTTCGGGCAAACTAATCCCGAAGGGGAGATTGTCTTGAAAAAATGGAAAACTTTTGCAATCGACACATTATTTATCATCATCGGCAGCCTGATTTTTGCCGTAGGGCTGCAAATTTTCAGCCTGCCCAGCAATCTTTTGCTCGGCGGTGCCACCGGAATTGCCACCATCCTCTATCATTTTTTTAAAATCCCGGTGGGGCTGAGCGTCATGGCCGTCAACATTCCGTTGCTGATTGCCAGTGCAAGAAAAATGGGGAAAAGAGCGCTTTGGCGAACCTTGTATGCCACGGTGCTCTTTTCCGCAAGTCTGGACGCGGCGGGCATTTTTTTAAACATTGAATACCGAGGGGACACACTGCTGTGCGCGCTTTTCGGAGGTCTGAGCATGGGTGTGGGACTGGCGGTGGTGTATGCCCGGGATTATGTGACCGGCGGCACCGATTTGCTGGCGCGGCTGTTGGCGGACAGCGTACCGGCACTATCCTTCAGCCGATGGATTTTTTTGATTGACGGTGCGATTGTGGTGCTGGGTGCGGCCGTATTTAAAAGCGCAGAGGTGGGGATGTACTCCACTTTGATGATTTTTATTTATACGCTGGTGCTGGAGGAATACTTTTCCGGCAAAACGCGCGCCAAGGTGGCCCTGATTTGGACCGACCGCCCCGACACGGTGCAGCAGACGATTTATCGCACGCTCGGCCGTGGCGTAACCTTTTTGGAGGGCACCGGCGGTCACAGCGGACGGCAAATTCCGCTTTTGCTGTGCGCCGTCAGCGATCGGGAAGCCGCACTTTTGCGAGCCGGACTGCGGGATACGGACGAAACGTCGTTCGTGATCATTTTACGCGCCACGGAAATTTTCGGAGAGGGATTTTTAAAATTATGAAACTGCTTTGTATCGGCGATGTTGTCAGCGACACAGGGGTGCGCATGCTTTCAAAACACCTCAAGCGTTTAAAACAACAAACAAAAGCGAATTTTGTCATCGTCAACGGTGAAAATGCCGCCGTCGGCAACGGAATCGACCGCCTCAGCTGCACGCAAATTTTTGACGCGGGTGCTGACATCATCACGGGCGGCAACCATTCTTTTCAAAAAAAGAACGCCACGCAAGTGCTGGAGGAAATGCCCCGCCTGCTTCGTCCGGAAAATTTTGGAAATACCTTCGGGCGCGGCTGGGTGCGTCTGGACGGCACCCGCCGCGATCTGCTGGTGCTGAATTTGCAAGGTCAGCTGTTTTTACCGGAAATCGAAAACCAGTTTACCGCTTTGGAACGTTTTTTTAATGAAGTGGCCACGCCGCGCGACATTATTGTCGTGGACTTCCATGCGGAGGCAACCGGCGAAAAACAGGCGCTCGGTTATTTTGCCGACGGAAAAATTTCGCTGCTTTTCGGCACACATACGCATGTACAAACCAATGATGAGCATATTTTGCCCGGCGGCACCGGCTACATCACCGATCTCGGCATGACCGGCCCGATTTACAGCGTACTTGGCAAAGCGGTCGACCCGGCTATCCATAATTTTTATCACCAAAACGACGGCACGCCGCGCCGTCCCGTGCAAGACGCCCCGGAGCCTTGCCGTATATGCGGCATTACGGCCGACATCGACGAAACCACCGGAAAATGTGTTGATATAAACAAAATCACAATTGAATAGACAGTTTGTCTTGACAATTTGCCCAAAAAAAGGTATGATATTTATGTTGGATTTTTATGTGGCAGTATAACAATCCATCCTTTCAATAATTTCGGGCGGCGTGCGCCCTTCGGGACAAAAGTTCCAAAATTTACACGAGCGGCGGATGTTAAAGCCCCGCCGCAAGATTTTTTAACAAATCAAACAAAATCTAAAGAAAGAAGGAATTATATTATGTTAAGCATAATAATTCCTGTAATTGCCGCGATTGTTGTTGGATTTGTTGCATTTATTGCAGGCTTTTTATATAGAAAATCCGTTAGTGAAAAGCAAATCGGCTCCGCTGAAATGGAAGCCACACGTATTGTAAACGAAGCAATAAAAACAGCAGATACCAAGAAGAAAGAAGCGATGCTGGAGGCTCGCGAGGTTTTACATAAAGAGAGAACCGAGCAGGAAAAAGAGTTTAAAGAGCGTCGCAGCGAGATTAAGAGTCAGGAAAACCGGCTGTTACAGAGAGAAGAAAATTTAGAAAAGCGTTCCAACAATCTTGAGAAAAAAGAGGATGCGCTGACCGCCAAAACCGCTGCCGTAGAGAAACTGCAGCATGAGGTGGACGAAATCAAAAAAGCCCAGTTGCACATGCTTGAAAAAGTCAGCGGGTACAGCATCGAAACTGCCAAACACGAGCTGTTTACCACGTTGGAAAGTGAACTGACCCATGAGCTGGCGGAACGCGTTTCGCGTTTTGAAACACAGTTTAAGGAAGAGGCGGAAGATAAGGCGAGAAATATCATCGCCGCCGCCATTCAAAGATGCGCCGCCGATTATGTAACCGAGGCCACGGTCAGCGTTGTACCGTTGCCGGGAGATGAAATGAAAGGCCGTATTATCGGG
>CAKRPM010000205.1 GCA_934378025.1 uncultured Eubacteriales bacterium
GCGCGGTACCCATGCCGAGCTGATGCAGCAGGACGGCGCGTACAAGCGCTTTATCGAGACCCGCGAGAAGGCCGAGGGCTGGCGCATCGCGGGATAACATAATGGCAAAATGAAACAGAGACGGGTGTACTTGCCTGTCTCCGTTCATTTATTCTTGGTTGCCGGTGATATAATAATCGCAGTAATTGCCGTCGCTGGCGACGATGAACACGGGCTTTTCAACGCGCAGCTTTTTGAAAAAGCCCAGCAGCGATTCGCTGATTCGGGAGTCCTTGCCGTTCATCACCGTCGCCGTCATAATGGTGCCGTCATCCACCAAATCGTCCAAGGCGTCGTTGCCCGCGCTGTAAAACATATCGATTTTGTTGTTGCCGACTTTTTTGATAAAGTCTTTATACTCATCCGTTCCGACCTGCGGCACGGTGACCAACGTAACCTTGGCGTCGTTCATCTCTTCAAAGTCCTTGATCATCGTCTGCAAATCCGACCAGCAGCTGCTGTTCTCATCAAACGGCAACCCGATGGTCAATTCCGCATACGTCTTTTCATCCGTATCGCTGCCGTCGCCCGTCTTTTTAATGCAACCGCAAAAAGCGCCCAGCGTCAACACCAGAATCAACAGACATGCCACATATTTTTTGCAATTTTTCATATTTCTTTCCTCCGTGCGGATAATTCCTTGTATAATAATACCATAATCCTTTTCTAAAATAAAGGGGTATTTTTAAAAAAATATTAAAAAATAAGGTTTTCTTTTGAAAAAAGATGTGATATAATGAGCTTTGTATATTGTGTTCGATGCCCGACGCCCCCGTTTTTCGGGTCTGCGGGCGGGCATACCTATATTCAAGTAATGGAAAAAAAGGAGTCAAGAAAGCGTGGAAAACAAAAAGATGGTGGAGCAAATCACCGCGATGGACGTTGATTTTGCGAAATGGTACACCGATGTTGTCAAAAAAGCGGAACTGATCGAATATACCAGCGTAAAGGGCTGCATGGTCATCCGCCCCTACGCCTATGCGATTTGGGAGAATATTCAAAAAATTCTGGACGCCGCCTTTAAGGCGACGGGGCATGAAAACGTTTGCATGCCCATGTTCATCCCCGAAAGTCTGCTGAATAAAGAGAAAGAGCATGTCGAGGGCTTTGCCCCCGAGGTGGCCTGGGTCACCCACGGCGGCAGCGAAAAGCTGGAGGAGCGCCTGTGCGTTCGTCCGACCAGTGAAACGCTGTTCTGCGAGCACTATGCCAACATTATTCATTCGCACCGCGATCTGCCCAAGCTGTACAACCAGTGGGTCAGCGTCGTCCGTTGGGAAAAAACCACGCGTCCGTTTTTGCGCAGCAGAGAATTTTTGTGGCAGGAGGGGCATACCATTCATGCCACGGCGGAGGAAGCGATCGAAGAGACCGAGCGTATGTTAAACGTTTACGCCGACTTTTGCGAAAACAGTCTGGCCATCCCCGTAATTAAAGGCAAAAAAACGGAATCGGACAAGTTTGCCGGCGCCGTTTCCACCTACGCCATTGAGGCGCTGATGCACGACGGCAAAGCCCTGCAGGCCGGCACCAGCCATTTCTTCGGCGACGGATTTGCCAAAGCGTTTAATATCACCTACGCCAATAAAGAAAACAAACTGGTGCATCCGTTCCAGACCTCCTGGGGCATGACCACGCGATTGATCGGCGCCATCATTATGACCCACGGCGACGACAGCGGTCTGGTACTGCCGCCCGCCGTTGCGCCCATTCAAGTGGTGATCGTGCCGGTGGCCATGCACAAGCCCGGCGTTTTGGAAAAGGCGGCGGAGCTGAAAGAGCGCTTAAACGGCATCGCCCGCGTTAAAGTGGATCAAAGCGATAACTCCCCCGGCTGGAAATTTGCCGAATATGAAATGAAGGGCGTGCCCATCCGTCTGGAAATCGGCCCGAAAGATATTGAAAAAAATCAATGCGTACTGGTGACGCGGCATGACGGGCAAAAGCATTTTGTTTCTCTGGACGAGCTGGAGAGCAAGGTGGAAGAACTGCTGCAAGCGGTGCATGACGGGCTGTATCAAAAAGCGCTGGAAAACCGTGAAAGACGCACCTACAGCTGTAAAAACATTCAGGAAATCATCTCCGCTTTGGCCGAAAAAGGCGATGGTTTTGTCAAAGCCATGTGGTGCGGCGACGAGGCGTGCGAGGCCGCTGTCAAAGAGCAGACCGGCGCCGGCAGCCGTTGTATCCCGCTGGTACAGGAAAAAGTATCCGACGTTTGCGTTTGCTGCGGCAAACCCGCAAAAACCTTGGTATACTGGGGCAAGGCATATTAAAATTGATGGCAAAACGAGCTGTAAAAACCGTGGTTTTTACAGCTCGTTTTTTGCGTATTCTTCCGCGCTTCGGCTTATCCCTGCGCGGCAATCGGCTGAGCGGAAAACAGCGTTTCGATCTGCTTGCGGCAGCCCTCGGGCGAATAGCTCCATTTATCAATATGGCCGCCCGTAATAAAATAATGCGGTTTTTGCGGCGCGCCGGCGCGCTCGCCCGTGTCCACAATGGCCAGCTTGATCTTCATTTTCTCCGGTAAAATACTCTTAATATACACACCGGCCAGGCAGCCGGCCTCCACCCCTTCGGTATACTCCGCAAGGCCGGCCAAATTGGGCGCCAGCTCCACGAAAATCCCATAGCTTTCCACGCTGCGCACAATACCGCTGACCGTCTGCCCCGCCTCAAAAGCGGCGGCGTTTTCCGCCCAGGTGCCCAAAAGCTCCTTGTGCGACAGCGTAATGCGTCCCGCCTCACGGTCGATTTCCCGCACGACGGTCAGCACCTCCATGCCCACCGAAAAACGATCGGACGGATGGCGGATGCGGCTGACCGAAATATTATCAATGGCGATCATGCTGATGATGCCGCAGCCGATGTCCGCGAACGCGCCGAACGGCTCTAAATGCGTAATCCGCGCGGGAATAATGTCGCCGACCGACAAAGTGTTAAGTAAATATTCTTTACACTCTTTTTGGGCGGCTTCTCTGGACAAAATCACCCGTTTTTGTGCCTCGTCCACTTCCAGCACCTTAAAGGCGATCATTTTATTGACGCGGGT
>CAKRPM010000206.1 GCA_934378025.1 uncultured Eubacteriales bacterium
GTGCTGTCAACGCCGCAGCTGCGGGAAAAGAGCAAGATGTCGGTACGCGCCATTCCCTATGCCAATAATTGGGGGCAGCGCTGGTATTTCAGAAAAGTGGGCAAGCTGTGGGCCATTATGATCGGCGAGGATAAAGCGCTGACCTATCACCCGAAAAAAGGGTACTTCCGCGTTGAAAAATTCACCGGTACGGGCAATCAGCTGTTCACCATTACCGAGCAACCGCATTTTGTGGTCAATCACCTGTAAAAATCAAAGCGGGGGAATATCCGCTTTTGAAAATAACGTACGCCGTTACCGCCGATCTTTCGGAGGGACGGCGGAAAGGAAGGGTCATGATGGAGAAAGCACCGATTTTATATATTGTGGTGCCGTGCTATAACGAGCAGGAGGTCTTGCCGATCACCTGCGATCAGTTTTTAAACAAACTCAGCGATTTGATCGGTCGGGGAGAAATTGCCCCCGAGAGCCGCGTGCTGTTTGTAAACGACGGCTCCAAGGATAAAACGTGGGACATCATTTGCGCTCTTTCGCAAAAGGACGAGCATTTTGCGGGCATTGCCCAAAGCCGCAACCGCGGCCATCAAAACGCGGTTTTGGCGGGCTTGATGGAGGCCAAGGATCGTTGCGATATCACCATTTCCATTGATTGCGACGGGCAGGACGACATCAACGCCATGGACGAAATGATTCGTCAGTATAAAGAGGGCTGCGAGATTGTATACGGTGTGCGCAGCAATCGGGAAAGCGATACCTTTTTTAAACGCTTTACCGCACAGTCTTTTTATAAACTGTTGCGCGGCATGGGCGCGGACGTGGTTTACAACCACGCGGATTATCGCCTGATCAGCGCCAGGGCGCTGAGAGCGTTTGCCGATTTTAAAGAGGTCAATATCTTTTTGCGGGGCTTGGTGCCGTTGGTCGGGTTTAAATCCACCAGCGTATATTACGAACGGCACGAGCGATTGGCGGGCAAAAGCCACTATCCGTTGAAGAAGATGCTGGCGCTGGCGTTTGACGGCATTACCAGTCTTTCGATTAAACCGGTGCGCCTGATTACCGCATTGGGGGCAATCGTCTCCTCGCTGAGCTTTATTGCCGTAATTTGGGCGGTGGTGACGGCGCTGATCGGAAAAGCCGTCAGCGGTTGGGCGTCCATGATGTGCGTGGTGTGCTTTTTGTCGGGCGTTCAGATGCTGTGCATCGGCGTTATCGGCGAATATATCGGAAAAATTTATCTGGAAAGCAAGCATCGTCCGCGTTATATCATCAGCGAACGCACAGAAAATATGGCACAAAAATAAACAAAAGGCCGCAGGAAAATTCCTGCGGCCTTTTTTAAATATTCAAATCCGACCGTTCGGCGCTTTTTATGCGGGATCGGATGGCTCGCCTTTTTGAAAAAGACGCTTAATCGCGGCTTCATAGGCGGCGGGATCGGTGTAATGACTCATGGCGTGCCCCGCGCCCGGGACAATCAAAAGCTCTTTATCCCCGCCGGCGGCACCGTAATTTTCATACCCCATTCGTACGGGGACAAAGTGATCGTCATCGCCGTGGATGATCAGCAGCGGACGGGTGTTGTACCGCAGCGCTTCGGGTGCGGAAACCTTGCTGTCAAAGTGCGCCTTGCGCCATACGGCAATGCCGGCGGCCAGCCCCACGGAATGATAGCCCACCGGTGCAACTTTTTTGATGCAGGCTTTCCAAATGGCTTTGGGCGTGGTGAATCCGCAATCGGCAATAATCCCGCGCACCGTGCGCGGCAGCGGCAGATCGGCGGTCATCATGACGGTGGTGGCGCCCATGGACACCCCATATAAATAAATCGGAAGATCGGGATATTGCTCCGCTGCATACTGCGCCCATTTGAGCGCGTCGAACCGCTCCATGACGCCGAAGGTCATGTGCGTTCCCTCGCTTTCCCCTTGGGCACGCTGATCGGGCAGCAGCACCGAGCAGCCCTCCTTATGAAAAAAGGCAATAATACTGCCGAAATCCACCGCCCAGTTGGAACGCCAGCCGTGCATGGCGATGACAATGCGCTGCGGCTGATCGCAATGATACCAATGCCCCACCAGGTGCAGTCCGTCCGCGCTTCGCAGGCTGACCTTTTCTGTCGGGAAGGTGGCGGCCATGTCGATATTCTGTTTGCGCCGCTGCTCGGCCGCTTCATGCGCGCTGTCAAAGGTGGCGGCTTTTTTATCCGCGCGAACGCTGAATTCGCGTTTGGTGGCAAGATCGGCGATTTTTTCCCCGGCCACTGCGGCGCCGGCTGCCGCGGCCAATGCGGCAATGCCGCCGGCTAAGGCAATTTTCTTTTTCTTTTTCATAGGATGATCATTCCTTTCCGCCATGCCGCACAAAGGCGCATGGTTTTTTAAAGGCGGAAGCCCGTTTTTGAACCCAAATATTACAAATGTGTCATAAATATTGCCGAATGAACAAAGAATTGTTATAATTAGGATATCACACGGAAAGGGAAAAAATCAATGCTTGAAGCGAAAAATTTAACGAAAATTTACAAACCGAAACGCGGTGTTCCGGTGCGGGCGCTGGACGGGGTGAACATTCGTTTTCCCGATCGGGGCATGGTATTTTTACTGGGCAAATCCGGCAGCGGAAAGAGCACGCTGCTGAACGTTTTGGGGGGACTGGATCAATACGACGAGGGTGAAATTACCATCGGCGGCACCTCCTCAAAGGATTTTAAACAGAGCGATTTTGACAGCTACCGCAACACCTTTGTGGGTTTTATTTTTCAGGAATATAATGTTTTAGACGAGTTTTCCGTCGGCGCTAATATCGCCCTTTCGCTGCAGCTACAGGGAAAGAAGGCCACCGATGAGGAAATCAACCGCATTTTGGAGCAGGTGGATTTGGCGGGATTCGGCGATCGAAAACCCAACGAACTTTCGGGCGGACAAAAACAGCGGGTGGCCATTGCAAGGGCCTTGGTGAAAAATCCGCACATCATCATGGCGGATGAACCGACCGGCGCGCTGGACAGCAAGACGGGACGGCAGGTGCTGGAC
>CAKRPM010000207.1 GCA_934378025.1 uncultured Eubacteriales bacterium
GGCAGGGGCGCGGCGGGTTGTCGGTCTTGCTTTGGGCAGGCACACGGCGGATCAATGGTTTCGCTTGGGCAGGCGCATGCCGCCCAAAAACAGCACGGCGGCGAATACGGCGAGATACAGTGTGCCGGGCAGCAACAGCGGCAGGATGCCGCTTTTCCCCCGCAGCAGCGGGCTGCACAGCAGGTGGCCGATCAGTGCCGCGATAAGTGAAAAGGCAATTTCCTTTACAGGCAATTTGGCTTCGCTGACGCGCAAAAGACGGATCAGCTCCAGCACCGAGACCAGCGTGTTGCTGATCAGCATAATGAGTAAAAATCCGTTTATGCCGCTGTGCGGCACCAGCAAAAACAGCAGCGTGATGCGCAGCGAGGAGTCCAGCATATTATAGCGCAGCGTGGACATTTGCTGTCCCAGACCTTTGAGCAAGCTGTCCGCAATGCAATCCAAATACATAAACGGGACAACGGGCGCCAGAAAGCGCAGCATATAGGCGACCTCGTCGCTTTTATAAAGCAGGCGGGCAATCGGCTCGGCGAAGGTGAAAAAAACGCCTCCGATCAAAAGCGACGGCACAAAGGTGATCCGCAGCGCCTTTTGCGTCAGCGCGGCGATTTTATCGGCACGGCGCAGCACATGCGCGTCGGAAATTTCGGGAATGAGCAGCGCCCCCACCGTGCTTAAAAAGGAGGAGGGGAACATCAGCACCGGCAGCGCCATGCCCTTGAGTGCGCCGAAAGCGGACAGTGCGGCCGCACTGTCATGGGTGAATTTTTCAATTTGCACGGGCACCAAGAGGTTTTCGGCGGTGTGCAGAAAGCCGGTGAGATATTTGGTGCCGGCGATGGGCAGCACAATGGCGAGAAAAGCGCCGAAAAACCGATCGCCGAGCGGCCCGGTTTGGGGGCAGGTGAGGCGGGCAAAATCCGCCTTATAGAGGATAAACAGCGTGCCGCAGCAAACGATTTCGGAGAGAAAATTGCCGGTAAAAATGGTATGGCACTGCGCCGGGACCTCCTTTGCGGTATCCAGCGCCAGCACCACAAAGCCGATCCGAGCCACCTGCTCGGCAACCTGCGCCAAGCACATGCCGCCCACTCTTCCACGCGCCAAAAAGTAGCCCGAAAAACAGGCGCTCATCGCCATAAAGGGCATGCCGAACGCAAGGATGCGGAAAGAAGAAGCCGCGGCGGGTTGTTTGACCAATGCCCCGGCCAGTCCGCCCGCCCCGAAGAACATGACGCTGCCGATCATGGCGCCCATCAGAGCGCTCCAACAAAGCGTGGAGGATAAAATTCGGCGCACGCCGGCACGGCTGCCGCAGCTGCACTGCCGACCGATCAGCCGCGTCAGCGCCACGCTCAGCCCCGCAGTGGCAAAGGTTTTGCACAGCGCATAAACGGACATGATCAGCTGATACAGCCCCATGCCCTCCGCGCCGATCTGTTGACTGATATAAATTCGGTATCCCATGCCCACCAGCCGCAGGGCGGTGGAGGTGAGGGTCAGGGCAAGCGTGCTGAGCAGAAATTTTTTGGCAGCCATGGAGAGCTCCTTTCCGAGTAACGAAAAATCGATAAAATACAAACGCCGCGAGGTAGGGATAAGCAGGAAACTTTGGTAACGCTGTGGGCGTGGAAGCGAGGGCGCGCGGAAAAAATTGCGGTGCTGTGAGTGCGAGGGCCAAGAGTGGGTCGAAAAACTTTAGCAGCGTCGCAAAGCTTGTGCGGGAGGAAAAGCGACAAAGGCAGCGCAGAGGAGAAAGGCAACAAAATTTGAAAAAATGCGATAAAAGCCGATCAGAGAAAGCAGCCGACAAAAATTGACAAAATTTGACAAAGGCCGATCCGAGAAAGCAATCGACAAAAATTGACAAAATCCGACAAAGACCGATCGGAGAAAACAGGCGACAAAATGTGACAAAAATCGACAAAGGGATGGGTGTCGCGGCAGGGAAAAAAAGAACGACAAATTTCGACAAAATGCGACTTTTCCGAAAAAAATACGCTGCCCGAGCGGGGGCGTTTTTTCAATATATACGGCGCAAAACAATAAAAAATGAAAAAACAGTTGTAAAATCGGTTAAAATATTATAGAATGTTTATAAATAGGGCCATAATTATTTTTTGAAAAAATTTAAAAGCACGGCAAAAAGGCGTGCTTTTCCGAAAGGAAGGAAGCTTTAAGATGATTCAGATAAAAAATCACAACGGTCGAATCGGCATTTCCGAAACGGTATTCGCCAACATTGCGGGCAGCGTGATCAACAACTGCTACGGCGTTGTCGGCATGGCAAACGCCGGCGCGAAAGACGGCATTGTTTCGCTTTTGAAAAAAGAAAGCTACAATCGCGGCGTACGCGTCAGCTTTGACGGAGAAAAGCTGGAAATCGAAATTCACATTATCGTGGCCTACGGCGTGAATTTGCCGGTCATCAGCCGCAGCATCGTCAAAGAGGTAAAATATATGGTGGAAAAAGTGTCCGGCTTTCGAGTGAAAAAAATCCGCGTTTGCATTGACGCCATGAAAATCGGATAAGGAGCAGAAAAATGATAGACGGAAATACACTGCGCGACATGTTTGTGTCGGGCGCGCATAATATTGCAAATCAAAAGGAAGCGGTCAACGCGCTGAATGTTTTTCCCGTTCCCGACGGGGATACGGGCACCAATATGTCCATGACCATCGCCTCGGCGGAAAAAGAGTTGATCCAGCACGAGGGCGAGAGCGCGGGCGAAATTGCCAAAGCGGCCGCAGGCGCACTGCTGAAAGGCGCGCGCGGAAACTCGGGTGTAATTTTAAGCCTGCTGTTCCGCGGCTTTTCCAAGGGCCTTGCGGGCTGTGAAACGGCGGACGGCAAGGCGATCAGCGCCGGCTTTACCAAGGGCGTGGAAGCGGCCTACAAAGCGGTGATGAAGCCCACCGAGGGCACGATTTTAACCGTGGCGCGCGTGGCGGCGGAAAAGACGGCGGCCTTTGTGACCGATCAGACGGACGCGGGCGAAGCGCTGAGCTATTATATCGAGCAGGGCAAAGA
>CAKRPM010000208.1 GCA_934378025.1 uncultured Eubacteriales bacterium
GATCTTGGAAAACCCGTCCGATATAGGAAGATCTTCGGTAATCGCGCATCTTGGTAATATCTCGATGATCGAAAAGAATGTGTCCGTCGTCCGGCGAAACCGTTCCGCAAATCAAATTGAGCAGCGTTGTCTTGCCGCTCCCGTTCGATCCGATCACGGATACAAACTCACCCTTTTGAACAGTAAAATCAAATTGTTCAAACAATTTGGTTTCATCGGGTGTGCCGCGATTAAAGGCGAGGTCGATTTTTTCAAGACTTAGCATGGCTGCCCCCCCTTTGTCTTTTTAACTGATCACTGAGTACAAGCGCCAATGTAAAGAGCAGCGCCATAATCAATTTGTTATATGATGTCGGTATGCCCATCGCGGTAGCCAGCGCCAAACAGGCCTGATAAATCACCGATCCGATGATCACCATAGAAGACGGCCGCAAAAAACGAACCCGTTTAAAAACGGAGGTGCCGATAATAAGCGAGGCAAGACCGATCACGATCATTCCGATGCCCATGCTTTGATTGGCGTTGCCGCGGCTTTGCACGATCAGTGCACCGGTCACGGAAGCAAAACCGTTACCAAGTGCCAGTCCGAGGATTTTGCTTTTACCGGGGTTTTGTGCGAGCATAGCAACACAGCTTTCATTATTACCGGTTGCGCGCAGCAAAAGGCCGGCCTTTGTTTTCAAAAACAGATCCATGATCCCCTTAAAAATCAACGCGACTATCAAAAAAGCAATGATTTTACGCAAGTTCATGTGAAGAAAATCCATCGGGATCAAGTTACAGGGAAAAGTATTTAAAATGGTTGGGACATTTCTGCCGACCGGGATGGTTGTCAACGCCTCTTCCCCGCGGAAATTGCCGCCCATGACAAGAACGCTCGCCACCAAATTGACGGAAATCAACGCCGTAGAAACCAAAATGCCGCACAAAAGCGGTCGAATTTTCAATTTGACATGCAAAATGCCGGTGATTGAACCGAACAAAACGCCCACGGCAAATGCGACAACAATGGCAAACCACGGATTCACACCCGCACGCGCCAGCATTGCATAAGTGACGCCGCCGGACAAAACCGTACCTTCCACCGTTAAATCCGGGAAATCAAGAATTGTATAAGAAATATAGTATCCCATGGCGAGGATGGCGTAGGTAAAGCCATCCTCCAGGAATACACCGCATGAGCTTAAAAATGACATTATAAAAACCTCAGTTTATTTATTTGTGGTCACATGTTCCACCGTGCCGATGTCGGCCGACTCTTTCATATTCAATGCGCCGAGCACATCGGTATTGATGACCGTGCTGGCCTCGCCGATTGTTTTAACGGACATTGTCGTAATATCAGCGCCTTTTAATACATCCAACGCCATGTCCCCCGTGGTTTTTCCAAGCGCTACATAGTCGATGGAAACCGAAGCCAGGCAACCGTTTTTCACTTGTTCCACTTCACTGCCGTAAACGGGAATGCCCGCGGTCTTGGCCGCATCCAAAACGATGCTGAGATTGTTGACTACATTGTTATCGGTAAAGTTATTGATGCAATCCACCTTGCCGGCAAGCGATGTAGCCGCCGACGGAATATCCGAGGCGTTTTGAACGCCGACGGCTTCAACATTTATATTCAGTTGACCGCAAATCTCTTTAAATCTCTGCAAATTGGAAATCGAGTTGGACTCGCTGGTTGTATAGAGAATACCGATATCTTTTACATCGGGCTGCAATTTTTGAATCATTTTCACCTGTGCGTCCAAGTCCAAAACGTCGGAAGTACCGGTGCAAAGATCGCCGGGTTTCTCCAACGACTGTACAAGTTCCGCTGCCACAGGATCATTCACCGCACAAAATACTACCGGAATATTGGTTCCCGTTGTGGCCGCATACGCCGAAGTAGCGGCGGGCGTCGCAATCGCAAGAATCAAATCGTACTGAGCTGCCACCATATTTTTCGCATAGGTTGCGCAATCCGTGTCGGCGGACGCGTCCGAACCGATCTGACGATCCACGGTAATTTTATCTTTTAAATCGGAAGCATTGATGGCGTCCATAATTCCCTGATAGCAATTGTCCAGAGAGGGATGGCTGACATATTGAATAATGCCGATTTTGTACGAATCTTTTTCCTTGCCGGAAGGAGTCGTCTCAGATTTATTACAAGCCGAAAAGGAAAATACGGTGATTACAAGCGTTAAAAGAACAGATACAATTTTAATAAACTTTTTCATAGTTAAAACCTCTTTCTTAAAAATATTGATTGTTATGTCGTATGTGAATGTATGCCGATCCGCCATCGTCTGCCCACCATAATGCAGCGCTCCTTTCAAGAAAAATAAAAAGTCCCGGATATCCTAAGATATCCGGGACGAAATAACAATTCCGCGGTACCACCCGTGTTCACCGAATCGGTGCGCTTTGCCATATACTAACATATATGCACTCTGATAACGGGGAGTTACCGTCTTCCCTACTCTTATTCGGGTTGCCCTCGCAAGTCCATTCATCATCGGGATTGTTACCGCCATCACACTATCGGCGGCTCTCTGAAACAAAGAACCAATCATTACTACTCTTGCTCATCGGTTTATGTTGTCAGTATAGCACCGACATTTCAAAATGTCAACACTTTTTTAACAAAATATCTGCAATTCTTTTACAAGCCTTGCCGTCACCATACGGATTGGAAGCGTTGCTCATGGAGGCATACAGTGCCTGATCCTCCAGCAAAGCCTTAAACGTATCATAAATGACCGACTCGGTTGTCCCCACCAATTTCAGCGTACCCGCTTTAATGCCCTCCGGCCGTTCCGTTGTATCGCGCATAACCAGCACGGGTTTGCCGAGTGAAGGAGCCTCTTCCTGAATACCGCCGCTGTCTGTCAAAATCAAATAGCTGCGCGCCAAAAAGTTGTGAAAGTCCAGCACATCCAGCGGTTCAATGATATGAATTCGGTCATCGTCCCCCAAAATTTCCTCCGCTGTACGGCGTACAATCG
>CAKRPM010000209.1 GCA_934378025.1 uncultured Eubacteriales bacterium
GTGTATCCGCTGTCCACAACACATTCCATCGAAGCAGAAATAGACGGAATTACATTTTCAAAGGTTTCTCCGATTTTAATTAAATCACTGCAAGAAATAATAGAACCGTTTTCATCAATGACACCAACCACACGATTAATGGATTCCTTCAGTTGATATACAATTCCTTGGAAAAAACGATTTGACATTTGCAGCCCTCCTAATTCGTAATGCTTATATTTTACACTATCGGACGTACTTTTTCAACAATTTTTTTAATTTTTTTTGTTAAATTTGCATAACAAGCCCTGTAAAATATAATCATTCCCCCTATTTTTTGTTAATTTTCACGATTTGTCTGAAACTGTTTTTCATACGGAGCATTCTCCCCGATATCGATTTTCACAGTCAAAAAAGCCAAAAATGCCGCCAAGACAAACATGAAAAGCGCCATAAAATAATGCGGCACCGACCACATCACCATAAAACAAAACAAATCAATCATAATACACAGCGCCGCAAGTTCCCCCAAAGCGATCAGAAAAACCGAAAACCACTTCATTTTTTTCTGTACCGCCATACGATTGGCGCTAACGCCGAATGCAACGCATCCTCCCATAAAGCAAAGCGCTGCCGCGGCAAAAGAAACATGCCCCCAAATCGGCATAAAAACGGAAATATATGTATCGCTGTCAAAGTAGAATGCCTGAACCGCCGAATCAAAAGAAAGCAGCGTTGTCCCAAAATACTGCAGCACCAAAACCACCAGCATTGCCAAACAATACATTCCGATCAATACCACGCCACCGCTGCCGATTCCGGCAAAAAAGGAGAAGTTTTGTTCGAATTTTTGCTTTCGCAAGTACACCAGCCGTGCAAAAATATAAAGAAGCACCGCCAAGAGCACGGTCAGCAATGTGATAACCGTCACGCGGTAAAATTGCGTATTATTATAATTTGCAATACCGTCTGCGGCCTGCAAATGCCGGCTCAGCACCAAATAATAAATGCCGATCAACAAGATAAAAAACACCATGCCGAGCAGAAAATGAAACCAATGGATTTTCGGGCGTTTTTTACGCGATAACAGCGCAAGGGCCACCGGAACACCGATACAAATTAAAAATGAAATCAAATAGGATAGAACCGCATGTGAGAATCGCATATTATGCCTCCTCCCCATATTGGTTTTCTCGCGGCATCAAAACCACCGCCAGAACGACCGCAATGATCAGCCCGACAACCTTTGCGGCGATATTTAAAGCCGTCGCATTGTGTAACACATAGCTTAAAAAGAACGATAAATAATACAGTCCGCCGACGGCGATAAATGCAAAATTGTTTTGTTTGATCAACTCGTAGCAAGAAATCGACAACAATATCTGCATACTGACATCTACGGCGATCAATGCCGCCGCGTCCCAGGAAATATAATCGCCGCGATTCATTAAAAGAGGCACCAGATAAATCAAAAATTCACCGAATGAAAAACCGATACCGTAGGAAAGACCGGCAAGCGGTCGGTGCGTTTCCTTCTGCAAAGCGCGGCGCACCAGTCCATAACGCAATGCCTCCCCTACAATCAAAACACCGATCAGCGAAACACCCAAAACCGTAATTAAAAAAGAATTGCTGATGCTACTGCCTGTCTGCGGATAATTCATAATAATGAGCGTACCGATCACAGCGCCTGCCGCAACCGCGCAAAGGATACCGCCAAAGCCCACTATAATATCAGAAAATTTTAATTCGCCGATTTTTTTCTTTATGAGCAAATAGATTACAACGGCAAGATACGGCGCCATTGCAAGTAAAATCGATAAAACCGCTTGCACTGTTCTGATGTCCTTTCTGGTTTTGAATTATTGTTCGCCGAACTGCCGCAAAGCCGCTGTCATCGTATTTTTCATCAGCATGGCAATTGTCATCGGTCCAACACCGCCGGGCACCGGCGTAATATATGATGCTTTTTCGGCAACCGCCTCAAAATCAACGTCACCGCAAAGCTTCCCATTCTCATCTCGGTTAATTCCCACATCAATCACAACCGCCCCGGGAGATACCATATCGGCCGTCAAAAACTTGCTCTTTCCGATCGCACAAACGATTACATCCGCCCCTCGGGTGATTTCGGAAAGATTGCGCGTTTTGGAATGGCAGATTGTAACGGTTGCATGATGATGCAGCAGGAGCATTGCCTGCGGTTTTCCGACAATATTGCTCCGCCCGATCACAACGCAGTTTTTTCCGCAAACGTCAATGCCGCTGCGCTCCAAAAGCGCCATTACCCCGGCAGGTGTGCACGGCAAAAAGTCAAAATCGCCGATCATGATTTTGCCTACATTTACCGGATGAAAGGCATCTACGTCTTTACCCGGATCAATGCGTGCGATCAGCCGTTTACTATCCAAATGCGGCGGCAGCGGAAGCTGCAACAATACGCCGTGAACAGCCGAATCACCGTTCAACCGATCAATCAGCGCTTCCAGTGCCTCCTGGGTGGTCGATGCCGGCAAAACATATTCTTCGGAATGATAGCCGATGTATTCACAAGCCGTTTTTTTATTGCGCACATACGTTTTGGAGGCGGGATCATCCCCTACCAAAACAACCGCCAAACCCGGTACTAAACCGCGTTTTTTCAGCGCTGCGGTTTGCTCGCGCAGTTCTTCTTTAATTTGGGCGCTGATCTTTTTCCCGTCAATGATCTTGGCCATGATCCTTCACCTCATCTTCACTGTCCTTTGTTTTTTGATCCGCCTGATCGAAAATCTTCCCAATAAGATACTCATCTTCCGAGATGCCCGCCTCTTCCGCCAGTTGTTCGGAAAACTGCTTAGAATAGCGTTTACGCTCCTGCTGCATTTTTTCCTGCTTATGCAAAGTCCGCAGTTGGCGAAAAGTCATGGATTTTTCTTCATCACCGATGTCTATGTGAACAGAAATTTTAAAGAATCGAAAATATACCCATGCGATTACCGCAGCTCCCAGCGCCACAAATGC
>CAKRPM010000210.1 GCA_934378025.1 uncultured Eubacteriales bacterium
CTATTATATTTTGATTGCCCTTTTTCTCGCCCGCGGGACGGGCAACCGAAAAAGACGGCAAATTATACCGCAAAGCTCTGCTTTGTGGTATAATGGCTGTATACGGCGTGCCGAAAATGATATTTGGGTGCGCAATTTACAAGCGTTCGGAGGGTTTTATGAAAAAGATAGTTTCGGGTCTGTTGATGCTGTCGATGCTTTTTACTTTGGCGGGCTGCCGGCAGGACGAGGGGGATATCAGCATTGAAGGGCAGACGATGCCGGTGCAGCAAACTCCCACGGATACAAATGAAAATGCCGAAGAGGAGCGCCTGCCCGAGCAAACCGCCAAACCGGAAACGTCGGGCGAAAAGCAAACAAATTCTCCATCTTCATCGACTCCCTCGGAGGGAAAACAAAATCCGGTGCAAAACACCGATTCGCCGACCCCTGCGACAGAGGGCGGCAACAAGGAGGAAAACACATTGGAATATTCACTGGAAAAAGAGGTACGCTTTTTCGGCAGAACGTATGAGGCCGACGGGATTTATTGGTTCGATATGACCCTCTCCGGCTTCGAATTTTCCTTTAACGGAACAGGGGCGCAGGCGGTACTGTGTACCGAGTCGGGCGGAGCGGATCATACGGCGTATATCAAAGTGTACGTGGACGGCGCCAAGGCAACCTCTATGGCGATCAATGAGGATATGCAGACGGTGACATTGGCCAAGAACTTAAAAAAGGGGCAGCATACCGTTCGGGTGGTAAAACGCACGAACGCGCGTTCCTCCTCGGCGGGACTGTATTCCTTAACGCTTGCCAAGGGCGGCACGAAACTGGCGCCCCCTGCGGGAAAGACCCGTAAAATGGAGTTTATCGGGGATTCGCTGACCGTGGGGTATGGTGCGATTGCCACATCGGCCACCGCAAAGTGGAGCACGGCCACCGAAGACGGAACGCAAACTTTTGCCGCCCTGACGGCCGATCATTTTAATGCCGAGGCACAGACGGTGGCGGTCAGCGGCAGAGGAATGGTACATAATGTGGACGGGGACAGCGATAAGCTGCTGCCGGAACTGTTTGAATATGCAGACTTGTATCATTCATCGCAAAAATGGAATTTTTCACGATACCAGCCGGATGTGGTGGTGATCAATGCAGGAACGAACGACAAGGTGACCACGCAGGCGGAAATGAAAACCGCGATGAGCAGTTTTATAAAAAATGTGCGTTCCAAATACAAAAATGCTTATATTATTTTGGCATACAGTCCCTCGTCCAATGATTTTACCAATACGTATAAAAGCATTGTGAAAGGGCAGTCGAAGATGAGCTTTGTTTCGTTGCCGGTTTTGTCGGCCGAGCAGAAGGCTCTGGGGCATCCCAATACGGCGGGACATAAGCTTTGGGCGCAAACGCTGGAAAAACATATTGAAAGTCTCGGCATCTGGAAGTGACGATTTTAGCGGGGTGTGCGGCACTTTTGAGTTAAATATCTGAAAAATACATCAAAAAATATAACCATTTCTTTTGCAGGCACGGTATGATGAATATACCAAATGGAAGAGGAGTGTCTGTATGAATCGATCAGTATTTGTTACCGGGGCGACCAACGGAACGGGCTATGCCATTGCCAAACGGTTTGCCGAAGAGGGGTATGATGTGTTTCTCACCAGCCGCCGCGGAGAAGAGGCGGAAAAGGCGGCCAAACGGCTGGCCGAAGAAACCGGAAGATTTGTAAAGGGATATCGTCTGGGCGTATTTGACGAGGAAGAGGTCAAGGCGGTTTTTGATGATATTCGGAAGATGGGCTATTTGTTGGATACACTGGTATGCAACGCGGCAAATCTCGGAATCAAGCAGGACACGCTGAGCGTGGATATCCAAGCGTTTATGGAGGTCATCAACACCAACATGGGTTGGAATTTTATGATGGCAAGACAGGCGGCGCTGCAAATGAAAGAAAAGGGCAAGGGCGCCATTGTGTTTATCAATTCCAACACGGCGTACCGCGCGATTCCCGATCGCTGCGCATACTCGGCCTCCAAAAGCGGCGTGCTCGGCATGAGCCGCGCGTTGGCACTTGATCTCGGAAAATACGGTATTCGCGTCAATTGCGTACTGCCCGGTATGATTAAAACCGAACGCTGGGAAAACAATTACAATGATTGCCGCAATGCCCCCTCAAACTTTACGCCGATCGGCGATATTGCAAGCTTTGAGGACATTGCTGCGGCCGCATGGTATATGGGCAGCGATGAAAGCCGAAATACAACCGGCGCCGAGCTGGTTGTGGACGGCGGTAATATGATTCAGCTGTATCCGATCATCCCCGATCGAAAGTAAAAACATAAAGGAGCGTCTGTTGTAAACAGACGCTCCTTTAAATTTTTCCAAGCATTTCAGAAGGAATTTTTTGCGGGCTCTTTCGGCGGTCGGCATTTTGCAGGATCGCCGCGGCTCCGAACAAAAAGAGCAGCGGGCATACGGCGCGGCGCCATTTTTTGGGGCGGTTGATGGCAGTCGAAAAACAGTCGGCGATGACCTGATGCCCCGCAGCGTTTGGGTGGACATCCGGTTGCAGCGGATGCTCCGAGGCGTTGCAAAGCGCGGCGGTTCGGCCGGAAAAAGCGGTATAGAGATCGACCGCACGGTAAGCGTCGGCCGTTTGGTATTTTAAAAGGATGCGGCGCATTTGCTCCAGCGTGCGTTTGGCGGCAGTTCCGATCAACGTGCCGAAAACGCCGTCGAAGTGTTCATAGGGATTGTAGGGTGTGGCGATTAATATTCGGGCGTCGGCATTGTTGCGGCGGATATAGCTTGCCAATGCGTGCAGGTTGACGCGCCAATTTTCCAGCGCCTCGGTAAAATGTTCGCTGCGGTCGAAATCGGGACAAATGATCGTGGCGCACAGCATAAGCGATGAAAAAAGCGGATGGTCGGGCCGGGCCACCCGTGCTACGTGATCGCCGAGGCCGG
>CAKRPM010000211.1 GCA_934378025.1 uncultured Eubacteriales bacterium
GAAAAGGAACCCTCTATGCCGCGCGAGCTTTGTTATCTGTATGGTGAATTTATGGAGGATTATTTACACGATATCGATATTTGCCAGAAATTTGCCAAGCGTAATCGTGAGAAGATGGCGGAAATATTGCTTGAAAAAACCGGACTTTCTGCCATTGATGCGTTTCAAACCGTTCACAATTATATTGATGTAGAGGAAAAAATTCTCCGCAAGGGCTCCGTTTCCGCAAGAGAAGGAGAAAAGCTTTTGATTCCGATCAATATGCGTGACGGCAGCCTTATTTGTATCGGAAAGGGCAATGCGGACTGGAATTATTCCGCTCCTCACGGCGCAGGCCGTATTATGTCCCGTTCCGCCGCGTTTGAGAGACTGACAATGGAGGAATATGAAAAGCAGATGGAAGGGATATACACCACATGCATAAATACGTCCACGCTTGACGAGTCGCCGATGGCATACAAAAATATGAACGAGATTGTTGCCAATATTGAGCCAACCGCCCAAATTGTTGCGCACATAAGGCCCATTTATAACTTTAAGGCTTCCGAGTAGTCAAATGACCGGTTTTCAAAACAGCACCTTCTATGGCGTTACACTTTTGCCGTAGCAGGTGCTGTTTATTGCTTTTATGGGGGCGATATCTTGACAAGAAAAAACAGCTTTTGTATAATAACATTATGTTATTGATAACACAATGTTCTTTTGGAGGAATCAGAAATGCCGGCAAGTAAAAAAGTGACGCGAGATGATATAATTGCAGGCGCTTTGGATGTATTGCGTGAAAACGGTTTTTCTGCCGTAAACGCGCGCAATGTGGCCAAAAAACTGGGGTGTTCCACACAGCCGATTTATCTTTCTTTTCAAAACATGGAGGAACTAAAGCAAGCTTTGACGGAAAAAGCCGTCGATGCACATACCGAGCGGGTGCTGGCATCGCTGCATGATAATAACGGCCTATACAGTCGGTACAGTGCCTACGGCATTGGTTTTGTTCGTTTTGCCGAACAGGAAAAGCAGTTGTTCCGTTGGCTGTATTTGGAGGACGGTCAAAACGGCCGACATCAGGATGATGTGTTGATGCCGGAAATTATTAAAACGATATGCTGCGAATACGGTTACGATCGTACCGTGGCCGAAAAATTTCATCATGATATGGTGATCTATTCGTATGGTTTGGCAATTTTGATGAATACCGGCCATTTATCGATGACAGATGATCAATTGGTGGCGGCCTTTCAACGTCAATTTAAAGCGTTGAGTGCGGTGTACGGTGCACCGCCGAAAATGCCGACCGCCAAAAAATTAAATCAACAGGGGGAAGAATAAATGCTTCAAATTCAACATTTAACCAAACGGTACGGTGAGAAAAAAGCGGTGGATGATTTATCACTGCATATTCAGCCGGGTGAAATTTACGGGTTCATCGGGCATAACGGTGCAGGAAAAACCACAACGCTGAAATCCGTTGCAGGAATCCTGCAATTCGATGAGGGGGAAATTTTAATTCACGGTTGTTCCGTTCGCTCCTTTCCCTTGGAGTGCAAACGAGAAATGGCGTATATCCCCGACAATCCGGATTTGTATGACTATATGACGGGTATCAAATATCTCGGTTTTATTGCCGATATATTTGATGTTAAGGACCGTGAACAGCAAATTCAAAAATATGCGCAGCGCTTTGAATTGACGGATGATTTGGCACAGCCCATCGCGGCGTATTCGCACGGTATGAAACAAAAGCTGGCAATTATCGCGGCATGGATTCACAATCCGAAACTGATTATTATGGACGAACCTTTTGTCGGTCTGGATCCGAAGGCGGCGCATTTGCTTAAAGAGATGATGCGCGAGGTTTGTAATGAAGGCGGCGCAATTTTCTTTTCGACGCACGTTCTGGAGGTGGCGGAAAAGCTTTGCGATAAAGTGGCCATTATCAAGGATGGAAAATTGATCCGTTCCGGCACAATGGAGCAGGTGAAGGGCGATGACTCTTTGGAGCAGGTCTTCCTTGAATTGGAGGAACAATCATGCTGAAAACTCTTTTGTGTAAGCAACTGACGGAAATTTTTCGCAGTTATTTTTATGATGCGAAAAAGAATAAAGCGCGTTCCAAGGGTGCCAGTATCGCTTATATCATCTTTTTTGTTGTTTTGATGGTGGTCGTTTTGGGCGGAATGTTTACTCTTTTGAGCGTGGCAATATGTCAGCCGATGGCTGAGGTCAATATGGATTGGCTGTATTTCGCATTGCTCGGGTTACTTGCCATTCTGCTCGGCGCTTTCGGTAGTGTGTTTAATACATATTCCGGGCTCTATCTTGCCAAGGATAATGATCTTTTGTTATCCATGCCGATTCCGGTGAGCATGATTATGATATCAAGATTGCTCGGCGTATATTTAATGGGACTGATGTATTCGGGCATTGTCATATTGCCGGCGATTATCGTTTATATTGTTTTAGTTTCCGCAAGTGTGCAGGTAATTCTCGGTTGCCTTCTTTTGCTCTTTTTGATTTCGGTTTTTGTATTAACGCTTTCCTGCGCCTTAGGCTGGGTTGTGGCGAAAATCAGTGTAAAGCTGAAAAATAAAAGCCTTGTAACCGTCCTGATTTCCCTGGTGCTGATCGGCGGATATTATTTCTTTTACTATAAGGCGCAGTCAATGATCGGCGATTTGATTGCCAATGCCGCGCTTTACGGAGCAAAAATCAAAGGTACGGCGTATCCGATTTATTTGTTCGGTAACGTGGGACTTGGCCGTCCGTCGGCGGTTTTGTCGGTGTCGGCAGTAATACTGGCATTGTTTTTTCTCACGTGGATGCTTATATCGCGCAGCTTTTTACGGATTGCAACGACCACGGATCACGGTACGGCTAAGAAGAAGTATAAGGGTGTTTCCCGGAAAAAGAGAGGCGTTTTCGGCGCTCTGCTCGCCAAGGAATTTTCGCGGTTTATTACC
>CAKRPM010000212.1 GCA_934378025.1 uncultured Eubacteriales bacterium
CGGCTTTTGACGCCGAAGCATTTGCCGAATCCATCAAAGAAGAAGTGGTGCACGCCGGCGTTGCCGATCGTTCTCCTGTGGAACCGGAAGTGTCGCCGTTGTTTTTCTCCTCGGATATGGATGACATGAAAGAAGAGCCTGCCGAAGATATGGCTGCGGAGCAAAAACCGAGCAAGCGCTACAAAAATCTGAAATTCGGCATTGATTTTGACGTAAACAACGATAAATGATGAAAGATTTTTTTAAAAAGTATTATTGGATATTTCTTGCCGCATTGATCGTTATAATCGATCAGATTTCAAAGCTGCTGGTTTCTGCCAATATGAAACCGTATGATGAAATCTCGGTCATTCCGAGCTTTTTCAGTATTTTTTATGTGCGCAACGAAGGCGTTGCATTTGGATTTTTGTCCGGCGGCGGTGTCGTTTCTAAAATTGCGGTGGGATTGCTCACCTCGGCGATCGTGGTGGCGGCGGTAGTGATTTTGCTGCGCGGAAAACTTCAAAAAACCATCGGAGTTGTCAGTGCGGCAATGATTATCGGCGGCGGCATCGGCAATTTGATCGATCGTATTTTTTTGCATTATGTAATTGATTTCTTTGCCTTTACTTTTAAAAACTGGCAGTTTGCGGTTTTTAATGTGGCGGATATTTTTGTTACGGTCGGAACGGTTTTGTTTTTGATTTATTATCTCTTTCTTCATAAAGAGCCAAAAAAGGATGCGGAAGATGCAGCAGCTTTGGATTGAAATACCGCCCGAGCTTGACGGTTTGCGTGCCGATCGGGCATTGCCGCAGCTGCTGGATGAATATTCCCGCTCTTTTGTGCAACAGCTTTTAGAGGAGCAACATATTTTATTGTCGGATCGACCGCTGAAAAAAAGCCGTACCGTGAAGGCGGGCGAGCGCTTTTTTGTGGAGATTCCGGATCCCGTTCTTTCGGAAATCTTGCCGGAAGATATCCCGCTGAATATTGTTTATGAAGACGAGGATCTTTTGGTCGTTAATAAAGAAAAGGGGATGGTGGTGCATCCCGCGCCCGGCCATTTTTCCGGTACGCTGGTCAATGCACTGCTGTATCATTGCGGCGATCGCCTGTCTTCCATTAACGGCGTAATTCGTCCGGGAATTGTTCATCGTATCGATATGGATACCAGCGGCCTTTTGGTGGTTGCCAAAAACGACGCGGCGCACCGATCCCTGGCCGAACAAATCAAGGAGCATACTTCGGATCGCTATTATGAAGCCGTTGTCTACGGCCTTATCCCCGAGACCGGAACAGTTGACGCACCGATCGGCAGAAATCCGACCGACCGTAAAAAAATGGCCGTCAACTTTCAAAACGGGAAAGCGGCGCGTACCCATTTCAGCCGCCTTGCTGCATTTAATGGGTACAGTCATGTCCAGTGCCGCCTGGAAACCGGGCGAACGCATCAAATTCGCGTTCACATGGCCTCCATCGGGCATCCCGTGGTCAATGACCCGTTGTATTTTTCCGGACGTGATAAGCTGAAATATGACTTTTCGGGCCAGTGTCTGCATGCCAAAACAATTGGATTTGTTCATCCGCGAACCGGTGAAAAAATGCGTTTTGACAGCGCACTCCCGCAATATTTTTTACAACTATTGACAAAACTTGAGAAAATGTGATATACTGACTTCGTTAAATCGGGGTGCTGAGGATTGACTTGGCTGAGATAAGCGTATGCGCTGAAACCCATTGACCTGATGCGGGTAATGCCGCCGTAGGAAAAATAGACGATTTTTTTGATAATCCTATGCGGCCTTTCTGCGCATGGGATTATTTTATTTTGGAGGGGTTTTCTTGAAAAATCAAACAACGTTAAAGCTTTGTGAAGGCGCTGCCATGATTGCGTTGGCATTCGGGCTGAGTTTTATTGCCATTATCAAAATGCCGTTCGGCGGCAGTGTAACGGCGTGTTCCATGCTGCCGATCGCACTGTTTGCCTATCGCCGCGGATGGCGCTGGGGCTTGGGCTGCGGTTTTGTGTTTTCGGTATTGCAGCTTTTGCAGGGCATGAGTTCTTTGCAGTATGCCACTTCGGCGGGTGCATTGATTGCGATTTTATTGCTGGACTATATCGTTCCTTTTTCCGTGCTGGGACTGGCCGGCATTTTTCGCGGTAAAATCAAAGGACAGGCTGCTGCATTGGTATGCGGTACCACCATGGTTTGCCTCATTCGCTATATTTGCCATGTGATTTCGGGCTGTACCGTTTGGGCGGGCGTTTCCGTGCCGACGGGGGACGGCTTGGTATATTCGCTGGTTTACAATGCGGCCTACATGGTTCCCGAGGCGTTTATCACAATTGTAGCCGCTTGGTATGTCGCAAGACTTGTCAATTTTGAAAGCGAACGTCTTTCCGCCAATAAACCCGAGGCACTGGGATATGGCACAATGGCTTGCCGTTCGGTCGGATTATTGTTTTTATTGGTCGGTATCGTGTTTGACGCCTTGTATATGTTCCAAAGCGCTCAAACCGAAGAGGGCTTTGATATTACACAAATACAGAATATGAATTTTTCTTTGTTCGGCGCAGTGCTGATCAGCGGTGTGGTGATTTGCGGAATTTTATTTACAGTGGCACACTTTACCAAAACGAAAAAAAATTAAGAGAAATGGACAAAATATCCTTGGATATTTTGTCCATTTATGTTATACTTTTGTAGAAAGGCGGATATTTTTTTACTTTTCTATTTACAAATCCGTTAAAATTTTATATTATTATATATAATATTGTGTTAGGAGAGAGATTTCATGGCAGAACTGAAATACAAGCGAATTTTGTTGAAACTCAGCGGAGAGGCCCTGGCCAACGGAAAAACAATGGGAATCGATTTTCCCAATGTTTTAAAAATTTGTGAAAAGATTAAGGAATGTAAGCTTTTAGGGGTGGATATTGCCATTG
>CAKRPM010000213.1 GCA_934378025.1 uncultured Eubacteriales bacterium
TTTCCGACAATACGGTCACCGGAGATATTACGGTGAGCTCTGCAAAACTACTGTGTTTGTCTTTGCCGTACAGCAGCGGCTGGCGCGCGTATGTAGACGGTGTGGAGACCGCGGTGCTGAAAACCGATGTCGGTTTGTCCGGGCTTGCCCTTACGGCCGGGCATCATAAAATCGAGCTGCGGTATTTTACGCCCGGGCTGAAGGTCGGCTTGATCAGTACGGCGGCGGGCGCGGCGTCCCTGATGGGCGTAATGGCGTTTTATATTTACAAACGGAAGAAAAAAAGAGGATGGGAACAGGAAAAAAATGAAGAAATGGATCATTGACTTATTTCATAAATATAAAGAATTGGTGTTGTATGTCATTGTAGGCTGCGGCGCCACCCTGATCAACATTGTTGTCAGCTATGCACTGAATTTTGTACTGGGTACAAGCAATTTGATGGTCACGCTGAATTCCACGATTGCCTGGCTGCTTTCAACCACGTTTGGCTTTATTTTGTACAAGCTGGTGGTTTTTGAAAGCAAAAGCAAGGAAAAAGATGTGCTTTTCAAAGAAATCACCGGGTTTTACGGCGCGCGCATATTTTCCCTCGGGCTGGAGTGGGTCGGCATGTACCTTTTGAATTTTCCGTTGCCGCGCGATAAAGTGTATTTTACGTTTCTCATCGGCGTCACCGGTTTTATGATTGCCAAATTGATCATGATCGTTATTGTGACGATCTCCAATTACATTTTCAGTAAATTCGTTGTGTTTAAGCATAAATAAAGGAGAAAAGAAAAAATGTCGGAGCTTATTTCGTTGATTGTACCATGCTATAATGAGGCGCAGGCCCTGCCGTATTTTATGGAAGAAACCGCGCGGGTGACGGCTCAGATGAGCACGGTGGACTTTGAAATTATTTTGGTGGACGACGGTTCCAAGGACCGTACGTTGGAATTGATGCGGGAGTATGCGCAAAAGGACGATCGGGTACGGTACATATCCTTTTCGCGCAATTTCGGCAAGGAGAGCGCCGTATATGCGGGATTGGAGCATGCCAAGGGCGATTATGTCGCCATGATGGACGCCGATTTGCAGGATCCGCCGTCCTTGCTGCCTACGCTGTATCGCGCCGTGAAAGAGGAGGGGTACGACTCCGCCGCCACGCGCCGCGTTACCCGAAAAGGCGAGCCGCCGATTCGTTCGTTTTTTGCCCGCTTATTTTACAAATTGATCAACAAAATGACCAATATTGAAATCGTGGACGGCGCGCGGGACTTTCGGCTTATGAATCGAAAGTTCGTGGACGCACTGCTTTCGCTGAAAGAATACAATCGTTTTTCCAAAGGCTTGTTCGGCTGGGTCGGCTTTAAGACCAAGTGGATTGAATTTGAAAATGTCGAGCGGGTGGCGGGCGAAACCAAGTGGTCATTTTGGAAGCTGTTTAAATACAGTATTGAGGGCTTTTCCGCGTTTACCACCATGCCGTTGGTGCTTTCCTGCTTTATCGGTGCGGCCTTTGCGGGGATCGCGGGCATCGGTTTGTTGGTAATGCTCATTTGCGCGCTGTGCGGCGCTGCGGCGACTTCGGGATGGGTGATTGCGGCGGTGATCATGTTTTTCAGCGGCTTGCAATTGTTTTTCATCGGCGTTGCCGGGCAGTATCTTGCCAAGATGTATTTGGAAATTAAAAATCGACCCGTCTATTTGATCGGGGAAACCAATATCCGGTAAGCTTCCCCACGGCAAGGTCCAAAAACCAATATCAATCGACCCCCTATTGCGGCAATATCCTGCAGTAGGGGGCTTTTGCGTTGTCAAAACTTGGGGGCGGTTGGTTTTTGCGGGGATATTTTGGCCATTGTATTCTCAAATAAAGTCTGTTATAATAAAAATATATCATTTGATGATTCAGAAAGGAAAGAATTATGAAAAGTAAACGCTTTTTGGCTTGTTTGTGCGCATGCCTTATGATGTTGGGGATGTTTTCCTGCATCGCCTGGGCGGACGCGGTGACGGAAATCACCGATAAAGCGGGCTTTGCGGCGGTGCGTGCAAATTTAAGCGGTAATTATCGGTTGGAAACCGATTTGATCTTTACTGAGGCTGATTTTGCGCCGGGCGGCGTTTTGGCGGACGAGGGGGAAGGCTTCTTGCCCTTTGGACTGACCAAAAAAGTGGATGAACACGAAACATGCTATGAGGCGGTGCCGTTTACCGGCACATTTGACGGAAATAATCACAAAATCAGCGGGCTGAAAATTCGATTGGTGTCCTCATCGGAGAATACAACGGTCAATCATCTTGGGTTGTTTGCGCTCAATCAAGGAATCATTACGGGACTGACCTTGGAAAATGCGGACTTTGATTTGCAATCCGTTAAAACGCCCGAGGCGTATGTGTATGATTTTATCTGCGGGGGCATTGCCGCCAGAAATGCGGGCACGATTGAACGCTGCACCGTCAGCGGCAAAATCAATGTGGATGTGCAGAGCGAAATCGGCAGAGTGGTGATCGGATCCTTTGCCGGAAGAAACGAGGGAACGATCAAAAACTGCGTGTCATCCGTTCGGCTGACCAGCAGCGTTGAGCAGGAGAAAAACGCCATTTGGATGGGCGGTATGGTCGGCTATAATGCGGAGCAGGCAACCTTGGAAAATCTGTTTTTCAACGGGGAGGCACTACACTCCGCCATGGGCGATCAAACCTGTTATATCGGTGAGGCTGCCGCTTGGAATATCGGAAAGATCTATCACTGCTATGCGGCCAAAAACGGGGCGTTTTTCGTTCGTCGCGCCGGCACGGGCAGTCAGCTGGTGGAAAGCGGTATGATTCCGCTGGATCAACTGGGCGAGCAAAGCGGTTATGTGGGCTTTGACTTTACCGATACTTTTGAGATGACCGATCGGGGACCGGTTTTGCGGGTACATACGCATGAC
>CAKRPM010000214.1 GCA_934378025.1 uncultured Eubacteriales bacterium
GAGCACATTGTTTGACAAAGGGTTTTCCTTTACATATCTTTCCGACCCGACGTTTTACATTTCGCTCTTTATTTTCGCGTTGATGACCGTTTTGATCTTTAAAAAGCTGCACCCCATCGCCGTCATCGGGCTGTCCGCTGTGTTAGGAGTGGCCGCCGGATACACCTTTCAACTGCCGATCTAAAAAAACCGCCCCGAAAAATCCCGCTTAAAACATGAAAAAGATCCCCAAGAAAGCCCCCGCATAAAAGGGAAAAACAGCATGCTGAAAACATTAAATAAGCACCCAAAGTTTTTTCCCGCATATCGGAGAAAATCACAGAAAAGCGCCAAAAACGAAGTTCTTCAGATAGAAGTCTTGATGAACCGCACCGCGAAATGACCGAGATCGGGTGAAATGACGGAAATTTTCTGAATGAAAAGGGGCAAACCATTAAAGGCCATCGAAAAATTGAATGATACGAAAGTCCCAAAACGAATATCCGTTATCACGAATATCCGTTATCAAAGGCAGCGGGCTTTATCCCCTCATGATATCCCAAAGGAAAAGTCGGCGGGCGGGCATAAAAGGCGGCGTGGCAGGCATGTGGCGGGCGGCGGAAAAGCGGCGTTGAATAGAAAAAAGACCGCCTGAGATGTGTTTGAAAAAAGCAGCGGGCTGTAAAAAAGCAGCGAGCTGTGAAAAAGCAGCGGGCTGTGGGAACAAAAGTAACCGACCGCCTGTGCCGTTCCAAAAAGACAACAAGCGATTGAAAAACGGCACTGTGGATGGAAACACCGTGCCGCTGTTATATAATCAATAAATTACCTCTGATAAAAAATACCTCCACCCTTTCGGATGGAGGTAAATTTTATTTTGTATCTTTGGAAATTAGCTCTTATTGCACACCGAATTTCAAAACGTTGGCAACCTCTTGTTTTGCATAGTTCTGCAATTTCTCCAGGCAGCTTGCCGTGGAGTAGGAGGAGTCGGTGATGGACAGATTGAATTTCGTACCGGCAGAGCTGTTGGCCGCATATTTGGCCAGCGAGCCTACACCGGAGCCGAGACCGAAGCGGCTGTTGGTTCTGGTGAACTCATAGAACTCAACAACTTTATCGTGCGACATTTTCTCTTTGTAGACATATCCGTCAAACTGAGCCTCAGCAAAGCGGTTTGCCCACAGTTCGCAGAATTTAACAGCGGCGGCGCGGTTGGCCGGCTTATTGGTTTTCCGCGGAATACCGATACCGAAGCCGTATACCTCAACGTGGTTGATGGCTTTGGAGTTTTTCTCGTTCTTCGGGAAGGGTACCCAGCCGTATTCATTCTTTTTGTTATAATCTTCCAAAATACCGCGGATGTTCACGGGGCTGTAACCGTAGTACATTACAGAGTAATAATCCTTTTTGGTGCCCCAGAAATACTGACCGCCGTTACCGTCAAGGTAGGTGCACTTAGAGGATTTGCAAACGCTTTCCAACCAAGTGTAGGTTTCCTTTACTTCGGCAGAGCCCATGTTGTTGATGATACCGCCGTTCGGATCGTCACCGTCAATTTCAAAGCAAGCCTTGGCATTGGTGCTCGCCCAGTACCAATATTGGCCCCAAGTGGACATACCGATCAGCTTTTGACCGGAAGAGGTCGTAGCCGGCAGGCTGTTCATGTATTTCTTAAAGTTGGTCCAGTTCCATTTACCCGCTTTAAACAGGGTATACGGATCGTCCACGCCCAGGTTCTTCAGGTACGTCTTGTTATAAATCAGACGGCCGGCGGAACAGGCAGGTCCGAGGATGATGTGTTTGCCTTTCCATTTGGTCAGGTTGGTAATCTGCGGATCCAGACCTACGGAGTTGGCAAAATTGGCCATGTTTACATAGCTGTCCAAGGGTTCCAGAATGTTACAAATGTACGGGAAGGAGGAAACGTGCGTTGTAATCAAATCGATGTCTTTACCGGCGCTCATCGCCTGGAAGGGTTTAACAACGTTGCTGCCGCCCGGCGTACAACGAACATATTTAACGGTTACGCCGTACAGCTTTTTCAGTTCTTTAAACCAAGCCCACTCGTTGATCAGCTTTTCGCTATCATTATAGTAGCTGAACATACCGTAGTCAACCGCCGTATACAGCGTCAGGGTTTTGCCCTTCAGGTCGGCCAGTTTGGCATTCTTAACAAATCCGGTGTTGTCCAAATTGTAGGACACAGCCGCGCCGCGGTTGATCTTCTTATTTTTGGCAATCAACGGGTTCTCGCTGGTCGGCTTAACATTGATGTCGCCGTCATTTTTATTCTTGTTATTGTTGTTATTGTTATTATTGTTGCTGGTGCCGCCACCGTTATTATTGGTGCCGCCGCCATTGTTGTTGGTGTTGCCGTTATCACCATTATTATTGGTGTTACCGTTATCACCGTTACCGTTGTCGTCATCGTTGGTGTTGTTACCGTTATCATCACCGTTTGTGGTGGTGGTACCGCCGCCGTCAATGCTGATGTCATCCTCATCGGCCGGCCGACAGGCGGCGAGAATCGACATGGACATTGCCAAGACGATCAACAATACAACGAAACTTTTTATTTTTTTCATTGCAGTTCCCTTTCTTTCTGAATTTTTGAGGCAAAAGCCTTTTTGTTATTTTTATTATATAGTAAAAGTGCCCCAAAAGCAACATGGCAGAATCAACAGTTTTTTTGTTCATAATTTGTTCAACTTGACAAAACAGCGGCAGGAGTCGTAAAAAATAATTACGACTCCTCAGCGTGTCGATAAACTTATCGACACGCTGGCAGACTTCGAAAAAGGAAGGTAAATTTGCCGAACATGGACTTGTCGGCGTATGTGAAAACGGAAAGAGTCCATGTTCGGTGAAAGTAAGCAAAAGCGCCCGAAATCTCGATGATTTCGGGCGCTTTCTAATGCTGCTTCTTGTTTTT
>CAKRPM010000215.1 GCA_934378025.1 uncultured Eubacteriales bacterium
GTATAGTCGCGGCTGATGTTTTCAATATTCGGATCCATCCGATCCTCAAAATCGTTTTCCACAACAATAGACATGGTTTGTCCCATCGTAGGATGCGCCCGCAGCTCCACCGCCGTCACCTTTCCGGAAACGGTGGCATGCACCGGTGCGCAAACAAACTGCTCGCAATCCGCAATTTTTTGCCCGATGCGCACATCATCCCCGACCTTCACCAGCGGATGGCACGGTGCGCCGATATGCTGCGAAACGGGATATACCATCTGCTGATCCGCCGGCATGGTTTTCACCGTCTCGCCGCTTGTGATTTTGTTATACGGCGGATGAATCCCGCCCTTAAACTGATTGGTAAAGCGCGAACGCACACTGTAACGAATTGCGTCCCAATCAAAACCATAGGCAAGATATGCAAAAATCGTTTGCGCCAAAGAAAGCACAAAATATGTATACACGCCGATGGGCGTATGCGTTAAAATTTGAAATTTGCGATGAATTTCACCGGTGTTGGCCGACAGAATCTGCGTATTTTGATCGGTAATAATGACAAAAAGCGCAAAAAACATGGCGGTCAGCACAACGCTGAAAAAGATATTGATTTTAATGGCGGTTTTCTTAAAATCGGTTTGCGTCAATGTGAGAATGGTGGTCATCATGATAAACAAAAGCGACACCAAAATAATCAGCGCAAACACAAAAAAAGTATTGTTCAGCGGAATGGCATTTACGCTCTGCCCGGCAAAATACGCGCTCACTTCTCCGATTTTGCCCAAAATTCCGATCAGCGGTCTTCCGGCCGCCCCGCCGACACCGAACGGATTGAATAAGGGAATAAAAGAAAAAATAATTTGCAGCGCCGCCAATATTTGCATAATCAGCAAAAAGCGTTTTTTCGTATCCTTCATACCGATGCTCCCTTCGGCTTTGTTTTTCCGATTTTTCGTTCCGTTCCGTTGCAAAGCGCACGGATATTTTTACGATGCATAATCAAAATCAGCGCCGCCGTCAATGCCGCCACTATAATGGTCGGGATGTCTTTCCCGACCACAATCATGCCGATCGGATATGTCAAGGCACCGGCGATCGACCCCAAGGAAACATACCGCGTAATGCAAACAATCAGTGCGAACAGCGAAATTGCCACCAAAAAGGCGCGCCAATCCAGCATCAAAAGGCAGCCGGCTCCGGTGGCAATGCCTTTGCCACCCTTGAACTGGAAGAAAATCGGAAAGCAGTGCCCGATTACGCAGGCAAGCCCGACCAACGCCTTAATCAGTTCAATATTCAAGGCATTTCGATAAAAGAACCAGGCAATGCCGATGGATATCACGGCTTTTAAAATGTCCCCCAAAAAGGTAACGGCCGCGCCGACCTTTCCGAAGCTGCGGAGCATATTGGTCGTACCCGCGTTGCCGCTGCCCTGAGAACGGATGTCTTTCCGAAAATTATTGAGTGAATAAACGATGGAGGTGTTAAAGCTGCCGATCAGATAGCCTACCGCCATCAAAATCGTAAAAAGAAACACTATACCTTCTCTCCCTTCTCACGAACAATAAACCGCACCGGTGTACCGGCAAAGCCGAATGCGTCCCGCAGGCGATTTTCCAGATATCGACGATAAGAAAAGTGAAACAAATCTTTTTTATTGACAAAAAATACAAATGTCGGCGGTGCAACGGACGCTTGCGTCATATAATAAATTTTCAAGCGTTTGCCCTTATCGGAGGGCGGCTGCACTCTGGTCGTGGCGTCTTGTAACATATCATTGAGCGCACCGGTCGGTACACGGCGGATATTATTCTCATGCGCCGCCGCCACACTTTCAAAGAGTTTATCAACCCGCTGCCCGGTCTTTGCGGAAATAAACAAGATCGGTGCAAAGGACATAAAGGAAAGATCCTGCTCAATCCGTCGGCGCATTTGCTCCATGGTGTTGGTTTGTTTTTCCACAATGTCCCATTTGTTTACGGCAACAATCAGTGCTTTTCCCTGATCATTGGCATAACCTGCAATTTTCGTATCCTGCTCGGTCACACCCTGTGCCGCGTCCAGCATAATTACACAGACGTCCGCACGATCCACGGCCATAAAAGAGCGCAGCACACTGTACTTTTCAATGGCGTCGTCAATCTTTTTCCGTTTGCGGATTCCCGCCGTATCAATCAGGCAAAACTTCCCATACTGATTTTCCACATAAGAGTCAATCGCGTCCCGCGTTGTCCCCGGAATATCCGAAACGATCACCCGTTCCTCCCCCAAAACATAATTGGTCAGCGATGACTTCCCGACATTGGGCTTGCCGATCAGTGCGACATGTACGATTTTTTCATCCTCTTTTTCAAAATCCTCAAAGTCAATATGCGCGTACACGGCGTCCAACAAATCACCCGTGCCCAAGCCGTGCAACGAAGATACCGCCACCGGATCGCCCAGTCCCAACGAATAAAATTCATAAAACTCCGGGGGCAGCTGTCCGACGCCGTCCATCTTATTAACGCATAAAACAATCGGTTTATTGCTGCGGTGCAGCATGGAGGCAATTTCACGATCCGCCGCCGTAACGCCCGCATGAATATCCGTAATCATAATGATGACATCCGCCGTATCCACGGCAATCTGCGCCTGAGCGCGCATTTGTTTTAAAATAATGTCACCGCCGTCCGGCTCAATGCCGCCGGTATCAATCAACGTCACGGTTTTACCGGCCCATTCCACATCGGCATACAGCCGATCCCGGGTGACGCCGGGCGTATCCTCTACAATGGACAGACGTTTGCCTGCCAGTTTGTTAAAAAGCGCTGATTTACCGACATTCGGCCGGCCCACAATCGCCACAATCGGTTGTGCCATAGACATCTCCTCCTGTTAATTCATCCAATAAAGTATACCCGTCATTGATCACCGGTATTAAGGTAACTC
>CAKRPM010000216.1 GCA_934378025.1 uncultured Eubacteriales bacterium
CGGCAATTTCACCGATAAACTCGCACAGCACGTTTAACCCCTGTGCCGTGTAGGGATAATTGTACGCCTCGTCGCAGCCGATATGAAAATACGATCCGTCGCCGAATAAATCGCAAAGCTCCGCGCGCACGTTTTTCAGCAGCGCACGAACCTCGGCGCGCCGGATGTCCCAGCACCAGCCGTCCTCGCTGAACAAATACCAAAGCCGCGGGTTTTGATCCAGCACCACGTGCTTGCCGTGTTTTACCCGACCGGCCGTGGCATGCCCGAAATGATTGAAAACGGGGATCAGCTCCAGCCCCATATCCTTGGCTTCCTGCAGCAGCGGCCGCACCTCGTCCTTGGTATAAGCCTCCGGCCAGGAAAGCTCCGGCAAACTGTCAAAGCGCAGCATGCCCCAAAATTCCAGAAATACATGCGTATATTTTAAAACGCCGCAAAGGCGCAGTTGCTTTTGCAGCTCCTCTAAGGTCGTGCTCTCAAAAACGCACAAATGCACGCTGCGAAAAGCGACAGCGGCGCTTTCTCTTAAAGAGCAACACGGTGTAAAGGCAAAATCCTTTTCAGGCAAAATCATATCCAACAGGGTCATAAATCCATCGATCAGATGCCGAGTCGAGTCGGCCGTTACGCAAATCCCCGTCGGACAGACGCGGATGGCATAGCTTTCCCCTTTCAGCGGCAACTTCTCCGCCCGACCGATCGAAAACGTGTAGTCATCCGTGTGATGAAACGTAATTTCGCTGCAGGTGTAGCAGTGGCCGTTCCACAGCCTTTGGAAAATCGGTTTGTCCAGCACGGCGTTTGCCGTCGCAGTGACTTTTTTGCTCAAAACAAACCGCCCGTTTTCAAAATCCGAGTTTTTATGTTCAAAAAGCATAGTATCCTACCTCCGCCTTTATGATACGGTAAAAAAACATTCGTTTCAACCGCTAAAATAATCAAAAAGGTGGACTTTTTAATCAGCATTTGATACAATAAAGTCAAGATCGATATGTGGGAAATCACACGGATGTATTTTTTTAAGGGTTTGGAAAGATCGGGCGATTTTTATGATTTGTCAATTTGAGGAGCTTCATTTTCGGGTGGTAAACGTCAGGACGTATCCGCATAAAAACGGATGGTTTTCCGTGGCGCCCCGCGCATTTGCCGCGCTCAGCCGCCGCAAAAGCGGCTGCGGCGAGTTTTGGATTGACGGGCGGCATTTCCTGTCAGAGCCGGGGGAGGTGCTGTTTGTTCCCGCGGGGATGGGGTATACCGTGCGCTATGACGGGGGTGAGAGCACCGCCGTTCATCTGACGGCGTGTAATTATCATGCTTTTGAACGTTTTGTCGGGACGGATGAGGAAATCGGGGCAAAGTTTGAGCGGTTGATTCCGCTGCATCGCGCCGCTCGCTTTAATGCGGTCAAGGCGGGCGTGTACGATATTTTGCAGGCGATTGACGACGGCAGGCATGCCTTGCGCGACGAGGCGTTGGCCGCGTGCGTGGCATATATGCACCGGCATCTCTTTGAACCGATTACGCTTTCGGACATTTGCCGCGTCGGCGGTATAAGCACGGCGAGTCTGGAAAGAAAATTTAAGGCGGCATACGGGATGCCGCCGAAACAATATTGTCTTTTAAAACGGTTGGAAAAAGCCGTCGAGCTGCTGACGAGCGGCGAACATACGGTGCGCAGCGCCGCCGAACAATGCGGCTTTTTCGATGAAAAGTATTTTTCACGCGCCGTGCGCCGCCGCTACGGTGTGTCGCCCGGCATGCTGCGTCCCCGTGAAATTAAAAACGGCCGCTTTTGACAAAGCAGCGGTTTGAGCAGGTTTTAGAGGGGTCACTCTTCTTTTTGATAGCAAAGAATATCCTGTACGTCACAGTGTAAAATGCGGCACAAATCGTCAAGGGTACGAGTGCTGATCGGCCTGTTATGCCTCAGCCTGTCCAACAGCGAACGGCTGACGCCGTATTCGTTGATCAGCCGGTAGGTGGAGAGGTTGCGCTCTCTTAGAGTTTCATAAAACGGTTGATACGAGATCATGGGCGTACTCCTTTCATAATTAAAATAATAAATTATGCTCTACCACTTGACAATTGTCGATATGTAGAGTATGATATTATTAACAAATTATAGGAGATTTATAGGAGGAAATGTATGGAAAAATCAAATGCTCAAGTGCTCGACCCGACAGAAAGGTCTGAAAAGTCGGGTGCAAAAAAACGGCGGATTTGGCTGTTTGTTTCTGTGTCAGTTGTGCTGGCGGTGGCCGTTACGCTGATTTTTTGGCCTTTCGGCAAAAAAGAATCCGAAGGCATATCCACCCACGTGAGCCAATTACTGGTACTGCATCAAAGCTGTAAGCTGGAAACAGTCGAAATTACGGCCGATTCGCTGGATCGGCTGAAAGGGCAAAAGGATCCTGCGGCGGGGACAAGCTATTACGGCGTTTGCTTCACGATTAAAAACATTACCAAAAAGAATTTGAAGATCAGCTTGCCGCTGATGTTTGACGCGTATGCGGACGGGGTGAAATGTCCCTTTGTTTCGTCGGAAAAAGTCGGCTGGCCGAGCGTGATCGATCAAGATCTTGCCGCCGATGCCGATGCGGTCTTTCTGCCGCCGGATCCGGCTGCCGGACAGGAGGAGGGTCCCCGCCCCGATGCCGCCTGACGCGCGCTCGACGGCGGCTTCCAAACGGGTTTTCTTTTGCCCCGCTTCGGTCCATTCTCCGCCGCGATGACGCAGGATTCGCCGAGCCTTTTTGCCGAGCTGTTCCAGGCGCCGGCGCTGACGCGCACGGTGCCCGTTCTGGTGCCATTGCCGGCGCCGAGGGCCTATTCCTATGCCGTGCCCGAAGGTATGGCGGTGGAGCCGGGTTCGGTCGTACAGGTGCCGCTCGGCCCCCGCC
>CAKRPM010000217.1 GCA_934378025.1 uncultured Eubacteriales bacterium
CGCGTCGAAACAATTCGGCCACGGCGTACAGCCGATCGTCCGTGCCGTCCGCGACATACGCAAGCAGCGCCTCCTCGGAAAATTCATCAAATTTTTTCATATACAGGTGATCCGTGCCGATCTCCAGCGAACGCACCGCTTTAAGCAAGCTTTCCTCTATCGTCCTGCCCACGCTCATGACCTCGCCGGTCGCCTTCATCTGGGTGGACAGCCGATTATTGGCCGCCGAAAATTTGTCAAACGGAAAGCGCGGCATCTTGGTCACCACATAGTCCAGCGCCGGTTCAAACGCCGCCGGCGTATTGGCAATCATGATTTCGTCCAGGTGCATCCCCACGGCGATTTTGGCCGACACGCGGGCAATCGGATAGCCGCTGGCTTTGCTGGCCAGCGCCGAAGAGCGCGATACGCGCGGATTGACCTCAATGACATAATAATCAAAGGAAAGCGGATCCAGTGCAAACTGGCAATTGCATCCCCCTTCGATTTCCAGCGCCCGAATGATTTTCAGCGCGCTGTCGCGCAGCATGTGATATTCTTTATTGGTCAGCGTTTGCGAGGGGCAAACCACCACGGAATCCCCGGTGTGGATGCCGACCGGATCGATGTTTTCCATATTGCACACAGTGATGGCCGTGTCGGCGGCGTCCCGAATGACCTCGTACTCGATTTCCTTATATCCCCGAATACTCTTTTCCACCAACACCTGCCGCACCGGAGAAAGATCCAAGGCACCGCGCAGCATTTCGGCGCATTGCGCCGCATTGTCCGCAAAGCCGCCGCCCGTACCGCCCAGGGTAAAAGCGGGGCGCAGCACAACGGGATATCCGATCCGCTCGGCCGCCTGCAGCCCCTCTTCGACGCTTTGGGCGATTTCGCCGGGCAGTACCGGCTCGCCGATCCGACGGCACAAATCCCGAAACAGCTCCCGATCCTCCGCCTGCTCAATGCTTCGGCTGCCGGTGCCCAGCAGCTCGGTGTCACATTCCCGCAACACGCCCTTTTTTTCCAGCTGCATGGCAAGATTCAGCCCCGTTTGTCCGCCGATGCCCGGCACAATGGCGTCCGGCCGCTCATAACGGATGATTTTCGCCAGATATTCCAGGGTCAGCGGCTCCATATAAATTTTATCCGCCACCGTGGTATCCGTCATAATGGTGGCCGGGTTGGAGTTGCACAAAACCACCTCGTAGCCCTCTTCGCGCAGCGCCAGGCATGCCTGCGTGCCGGCGTAGTCAAATTCCGCCGCCTGCCCGATGACAATGGGGCCCGAACCGATCACCAAAATTTTTTTCAAATCGTTTCTCTTCGGCATTTATGCTTCCTCCATCATTTTAATAAATCGGTCGAACAGATAGCCGCTGTCCTGCGGCCCCGGCGCGCTTTCGGGATGATACTGTACGCTGAACATTTTGCTTTTCGTATCCGCAACGCCTTCCACCGTACCGTCCAGTAAATTGATATGCGTCACCGTCAGCCCCGTTCCTTCCAGACTTTCGGGGCGCACCGCATAGCTGTGGTTTTGCGAAGTAATTTCAATTTTTCCGGTTTCCAAATTTTTGACCGGATGATTGCCGCCGCGATGTCCGAATTTTAATTTATAGGTTTCGCCGCCGCAGGCCAGACAAATCATCTGATGCCCCAGGCAAATGCCGAAAATCGGATATCGTCCGCGCAGTTCACGCACCAGGCGGATGACCGATGTAACATCCTGCGGATCGCCGGGACCGTTGGACAAAAACACACCGTCCGGTTTGATCCGTTCGATATCCTCGGCCGTCGTGTTATACGGCAGCACCGTCACATTGCAGCCCCGCTGATTCAGACTGCGAACGATATTCAGCTTCATGCCGCAGTCAATGGCCGCCACGGTAAAGCGTGCGCCGGCCGTGCGGGCGTAGCGCCGTTTTTGGCAGCTGACGCGCGCCACCGCGTCATGCGGAACAGGCGTGCTTTTGATCAGCTCCAGCGCCTGCTTTTTGCTCACCGAAGCATTGACAACAGCCGCCCGACAGCAGCCGCCGTCACGGATCATCCGTGTCAGCGCGCGGGTGTCAATCCCGCTGATGCCGGGGATTTTATATTCTTCCATGACCTCGCCGAGCGTTTGCGTATAGCGAAAGTTGGAGGGGAAATCGTTATAGGAGCGTACAATCATCGCGCCGATGGTCGGCACCTTGCTTTCAAAATCCTCATCCGCCGTCCCGTAATTTCCGATCAACGGGTAGGTCATCACCACGCCCTGATCGGTATAGGACGGATCGGAAAGAATTTCCTGATATCCCACCATCGAGGTATTAAAGACCAGCTCAAATACTCCCTCGCCGTCAAAGCCGAATCCTTCGCCGTTGTAAACCGTGCCGTTCTCCAGCACCAGCTTTTTATTTTTCGGTTGATTCATATTGCCAAACCGCCTTTCCGTCACAAATTGTGGCAAGATTTCTGCCGTATACTTTCCGCCCCGCAAACGGGGTGCTTTTTCCTTTGCTTAAAAACTCGTCGGGATGGATGATAAAGGGTTCCATCGCAAAAATGCACCGATCGTCCCGATCGGGAATTTCAAACCGACGTCGGGGCGCCGTAGCCATCAGCTCCACCAATCTTTCAAGAGGGATCAGCCTTTTTAATACCAATTCGGCATATAAAATCGGGAAGGCCGTTTCCAGCCCGACAATGCCCATCAGACTGTCCCGAAGTCCGCCGGACTTCTCCGCGGCGCTGTGCGGTGCATGATCGGTGGCGATCATATCGATCGTACCGTCCGCCACGCCCTCCAGCAGCGCCTGCCGATCCCGCTCGGTGCGCAGCGGCGGATTCATTTTAAAGCAGCCGTCCTCTTTCAAATCCGCCTCACTCAGCACCAGATAGTGC
>CAKRPM010000218.1 GCA_934378025.1 uncultured Eubacteriales bacterium
GTGCTGACTACCTCGACCTTGATCGACGGTCACTGCGGGCTTCGGGACGTCTGTTTGGGCTATCCGTGCGTGGTCGGCAGCGGCGGTATCGAAAAGGTGTTGGATATTCCGCTTTCCGATGAGGAGCATGAGGCGCTTCGGCAGTCCGCCGAGCAGCTGAAAGCGGTGCTTTCCCATTTGAATTTGTAAAAAACAGAATGCGATTTTTTCGCATTCTGTTTTTTTAAAAAGGCATATCGTTGACAACCCCCGACAATAACGGTATACTGGTGATATCAGCTATAGGAAAATTTTGGGATGATTCAACGAAAAACGGAGAAGAGTATGAAAAAGATTTTTACTTGTTTGTCTTTAATTTTGATCTGTATGTTTTGCGGTACCTCCTGTCAAAGAATGCACCGATATTCCTCGTTTGAAAGTGTGGGCGATCGTCCGGAGAATATTCAGATGACAAACAACGATAGCGCAGTTTATCTTTACGGCGATGCAATTTATTATAAAAGCGACGGGTTTTACAATATGCGCCTGTTTCGATCGGACGAAAAGGGAACAAAACGGCTTATACCGCATCCATCTCAAAACCGAAAAAATTGAGCAATTGTCGACCGAACTTGAAAAAGTATATTCGATGTTTGTTGTTTCGGACGACTGCGTGTATGCGGAACAATCGGCGGGGCAAATAAAAAATCGGTCGGAAATTTACCGAGTGGATGCGGCTTTGAAAAAAGCGGAGCCGATCTGTAAACTTTAAAAAAAGAAAAGCAGAATGCGAAAAAAATCGCATTCTGCTTTCTTGAAATTAGTCGCAGCAGGAACTTTTCGGTCTAAATGAATTACAATCGGTGCATTCCACTACGGTCGGGTTTGCTTCATGCGTGCCAACGTTGATTTTCTCAAGCGCGCAGTAATTTTCATTGCTGCAGTGGTTGGCACACGCCGTAACGGTACAACCGATCGACTTGTTTGCTCTACATTCATCCATGTTTGTATCCTCCTTTTCTGAATTTCTTTAATAGTATAAGCAGGCTTTTGCTTTTTAAACGCAAAATTGATTGAAAAAATCTTGAAAAAATGTAAAAATATCTTGACAAAAAGATCGATTTTCTTTATAATAAATAGCGGTTTGCTGTTGTAGCTCAGTAGGTAGAGTGCATCCTTGGTAAGGATGAGGTCGTCGGTTCAACTCCGATCAACAGCTCCAAAAAGCGCTTGCTATGCAAGCGCTTTTTTCTTTTGCATAAAATCGGCGGCAATTACGGGGACTTGCCAAATTGGAAATGAGAGCGGAATATCTGCTGCAAGGAAAATGCAATCGGCCGAAAAATCATCATGCCGTGCGCGTTCGGCGTCGGTGTGCTCAAAAAATCAAACGGCGGCTTTTTTGTATTGAATGTATGAAAACTGTTTGTTATAATATTTAAAGAAAGGATGATGATAATGAATATAAAAGAGATTTTGTCCGTCGTGGATCATACGCAGCTGTCGCCCGCGGCGACATGGACGGATATACAGCATTTGTGTGAGCAGGCGCTTCGCTTTTCCACGGCCTCGGTTTGTATCGCGCCGAGCTTTGTAGAGCAGGCGAAGGCATTTTTGGGAGATCGGATGCGTGTGTGTACAGTGATCGGTTTTCCCAACGGCTATAATACTTTAAAGGTAAAATGTTTTGAGGCCGAGCAGGCATTGGCGGCCGGTGCGGACGAAATTGATATGGTCATTCATATCGGTCGGCTGAAAGAGAAAAGATATCAGGACGTTCTGGAAGAAATTCGTGCGGTAAAATCGGTTTGCGGGGATCATATTTTAAAAGTGATTGTCGAAATCTGCCTTTTGACCGAGGCGGAAAAAATCAAAATGTGTGAGTTGGTTTCACAGGGCGGCGCGGATTTTATTAAAACTTCTACCGGCTTTTCCACCGGCGGCGCCACCGTGCAGGATATTCGTTTGTTTGCCGCTCATGTTGCCCCGAGCGTACAAATCAAAGCGGCAGGCGGGATCCGAACGCTTGCGGACGCCGAAGCAATGATTGCCGCGGGCGCGACCCGATTGGGGACCAGCCGTATTGTTGCCATTGCCGAAAAGGAGGAGGAAAATCATGTGTCCGACACCGCATATTAACGCTCTGCCTGAGGATTTTGCCCAAACGGTGCTGATGCCGGGCGATCCGTTGCGAGCAAAATTTATCGCCGAACATTTTTTGGAAAATGCAAGGCTTGTCAATCACGTGCGCGGTATCAACGGTTATACCGGCGTATATCACGGCCTGCCGGTCAGCGTAATGGCCAGCGGCATGGGCATGCCCTCCATCGGTATTTATTCGTATGAGCTGTTTCACTTTTTCGGCGTGGAAAACATTATTCGAATCGGCTCGGCCGGCGCCATGCAAAATTCTATAAAAGTACGCGATATTGTGTTTGGTATGGGAGCGTCCACCGACTCGGCCTATGCAAGGCAGTTTGCTTTGCCCGGAACGCCGGCGGCGATTTGCAGTTATCCTTTGCTGAAAACCGCAGCGGCGGCGGCCGATGAAATGAAACTTTGTTACCATGTGGGGAATATTTTGTCCACAGACGCTTTTTATAAAGATGAGGAGAATATTCCCGAAAGTCAAAAATCAACCGCACTTTGGCGCAAAATGGGCGTCATGGCGGTGGAAATGGAAGCGGCGGCATTGTATTTGAATGCAGCGCGCTGCGGTAAACAGGCCTTGGCCGTTTGCACGATTTCCGATCACTTGCTCAGCGGCGAGAGATTGTCAGCCGAGGAGAGGGAACAGTCTTTTACCGATATGATGAAACTGGCGCTGACAACCTGTGAAAAGTTGTAAAAAGAAGGTGCGGGAGTGAAACG
>CAKRPM010000219.1 GCA_934378025.1 uncultured Eubacteriales bacterium
CGCCTGAAAATAAAGATTGCCGATCGAATCACCGTAACCGGAGTGCCATCCCGATGCACGACTGGCGCCTTCATTCAAGCTAAGCCGTTCATCCGTAATCACCGCCTGCTCATCCACACGCATCATATAACCGATACCGTCGCACCGCGGGCAAGCGCCAAACGGATTATTAAAGGAAAACATACGCGGTGTCAATTCCGAAATGGTGGTTCCATGTTCCGGACAGGCATAATTTTGCGAAAACATCATGTCTTCGCCGTCCACAATATTGATAATCACCAATCCCTTGGCATTGTGCAGCGCCGTTTCGACAGAATCGCACAATCTGCCGCGTATCCCCTCGCGAACCACCAAACGGTCAATTACGATTTCTATATCATGCTTATTGTTCTTTTCCAAGGGAATTTCCTCGGTCAGTTCGTACATATTGCCATCCGCCCGCACACGCACATACCCGCTGCGCATGGCCTCTTCCAACAGCTTTTTGTGCTCGCCCTTTCGTCTACGAATGACCGGCGCCAAAACGTTGATCTTGGTTCCTTGCGGCAAAGCCAACACCTGATCGGCAATTTGATCAACGGTCTGCATTGTAATCTCCCGTCCGCAGATCGGGCAATGCGGTCTGCCGATCCGGGCAAACATCAACCGCATATAATCATAAATTTCCGTCACGGTACCTACGGTAGAACGCGGGTTTTTAGAGGTTGTCTTTTGATCAATCGATATTGCGGGCGATAAACCGTCAATGGATTCTACATCCGGTTTTTCCATCTGCCCCAAAAACATACGCGCGTAAGATGACAGACTCTCAACATATCGCCGCTGACCCTCGGCATAAATCGTATCAAAAGCGAGCGAGGATTTGCCGGAGCCGGAAAGACCGGTTAATACCACCAGCTTATCTCTCGGAATTTTGACATCAATATTCTTCAAATTATTTTCTTTCGCACCGCGAATGGTAATATACTGATCCATTAAATTCATTTCTCCTTGCGTAGCTGCGCGATTTTATCCCGCAAAACCGCTGCATATTCAAATTCCAACATTTTTGAAGCCTGCTGCATCTGACGCGTCAGCTCCTTGATTACTTTTTCCTTATCCTGCTTTTTCACTTTGCCGATTTTTTTGATTTCCTTGGTGCTGGAAATTTCCAATACATCGCGCACCTCTTTGACAATGGTTTTCGGCACAATGCCGTGCGCTTCATTATACGCCTGTTGTTTCCGACGGCGTCGATTGGTTTCTTCAATAGCACGCTCCATGGAGGGCGTCACCTCATCGGCATACATAATAACCTCGCCGCCTGCATTCCGCGCCGCACGTCCGATGGTCTGTATCAATGAGGTTTCGCTGCGCAAAAAGCCCTCTTTATCGGCGTCCAAAATCGCCACCAAAGATACCTCGGGAATATCCAGTCCTTCACGAAGCAGATTGATGCCCACCAAAACGTCAAAATTACCCAAGCGCAAATCCCGAATGATTTCCATACGCTCCATCGTATCAATATCATGGTGCATATAACGAACTTTTATACCGGCATTTTCCAAATAAGCAGTCAGATCCTCCGCCATACGCTTTGTCAAGGTGGTCACCAGCACCCGCTCTCCGCGCGCCGCGCGCTCATTGATTTGCGAACGCAGATCATCAATTTGTCCCTCACTGGGCTTGACGGTAATTTCCGGATCGAGCAAACCGGTCGGCCGAATGACCTGCTCGGCGATTTGTTCGGCATGCTCTGTCTCATAAGACCCCGGCGTTGCGCTGACAAAAAGCGCCTTATCGATTTTCGATTCAAATTCTTTAAAATTCAGCGGACGGTTGTCCATGGCGGACGGCAAACGAAATCCGTAACGCACCAAGTTTTCTTTTCTGGAACGGTCGCCGCCGTACATCCCGCGAACCTGCGGCAATGTTACATGCGATTCGTCAACAATAAGCAAAAAATCATCGGGGAAAAAGTCGAACAATGTATAGGGCGTACTGCCGGCAGGCCGTCCGCTCATAATTCGGCTGTAATTTTCAACCCCGGTACAAAAGCCGATTTCCCGCAGCATTTCGATATCATAGCGCGTACGTTGCTCAATTCGCTGTGCCTCTAAAAGCAAGTTATTCTCTTTAAAATACCGAATACGCTCCTCCAGCTCCCGCTCGATTTCCGCAATGGCCTTTTCCATTTTGTCATCCGTCGTAATGTAGTGCGTTGCCGGATAAATCGCTACATGCGACAATACGGACAAGGGTTGTCCGGTCAGTGCCTCCACTTCGGTAATCCGATCAATTTCATCGCCGAAAAATTCAATGCGAATAATTTTGTCGGTAGCACCGGCGGGATAGACCTCCAAAACGTCGCCGCGCACCCGAAACTTATTGCGCGAAAAATCAATATCGTTGCGTTCATAGTGTATGCCGACCAATTTTTCAATCACACGATCCCGATCGATTTGCATACCGGGGCGAAGAGAGATCACCATGTTTTTATAATCCTGCGGATCACCTAAGCTGTAAATACAGGATACGGAGGACACAATAATCGTATCCGGCCGTTCAAACAGCGAAAAAGTGGCGCTGTGCCGCAGCTTATCGATTTCATCATTAATGGCGCTGTCTTTTTCAATATAAGTGTCAGAGGACGGAATATACGCTTCCGGTTGATAGTAATCATAATAGGAAACAAAATACTCCACCGCATTCTCCGGAAAAAATTCTTTAAGCTCGCTGCAAAGCTGCGCTGCCAGCGTCTTATTATGCGCCAAAATCAGCGTCGGTTTATTCAGTTGTGCAATGACGTTGGCCATCGTAAAGGTTTTTCCCGAACCCGTAACACCCAACAACACTTGTTCTTTCATGC
>CAKRPM010000220.1 GCA_934378025.1 uncultured Eubacteriales bacterium
GATTTGGTCGCTGCACGGATTCGCTTGCCGAAATTTAATCATCATCGTGCGGTAGACGATGCCAAAACACTGTGCGGCATTTTACTCTATCTTTTTGATTTTCTCAAAGAACATGATAAAATGCAGTCTTTGGACGACATTCGGAGTCATATCAATAAGGTTGATTACCGAAGCAAAAATACGCACTATACGCATATTGTTTTGCTTGTAAAAAACAAAGTCGGTCTGAAAAATCTTTATAAATTGGTCACCAAATCCAGTATTGAGCATTTTTATAAAAAGCCTTTGATTTTTAAAAGTGAACTTGCCTCTTTGCGCGAGGGCTTGATCATCGGGAGCGCGTGTGAAGCCGGTGAACTGTTTCGCGCCGTTGTGGATGGAAAAACCGAAGAGGAATTGCTGAAGCTGGCTGATTTTTACGATTATCTTGAGGTGCAGCCGCTGGGGAATAATATGTATATGCTGCGCAAGGGGATCGTAAACAGTGTAGAAACCCTGAAAGATTTTAACCGTAAAATTATTGAATTGGGTCAAAAGCTTTCCAAACCGGTTTGCGCGACGTGCGACGCACATTTTCTCAATAAAAGCGACGAGGTTTTTCGTCGGATTTTGCAGGCCGGGCAGGGATATGCCGACGCGGATGAACAACCGCCGCTGTATTTTCGGGATACAAATGCGATGCTGGAGGAATTTTCTTATTTGGATCCTGCCGTTGCAAACGAAATTGTGGTGAAAAATCCCAATCAAATTGCCGATCTTTGCGAAGAAATCGTACCGATTCCCGAGGGAATGTATCCGCCGGAAATGGAAGGATGCGAAGAGGAATTGCGCGAGATCGCCAATGAAAACGCCAAGCGCATTTACGGCGATCCGATTCCGAAACTTGTGGCGGATCGTATGAATAAAGAACTGGACAGTATTATCAATAACGGCTATGCGGTTATGTACATGATTGCGCAAAAGCTGGTAAAAAAATCGAATGAAGACGGCTATTTTGTCGGATCTCGTGGATCGGTAGGCTCTTCCTTTGCCGCCAACATTGTCGGAATTTCCGAGGTGAATCCGCTGCCGCCGCACTATTTGTGCCCCAAGTGCAAGCACATGGAGGTTTTTAACGACGGATCGGTCGGTTCCGGCTTTGACCTTCCGAACAAAAATTGTCCGGAATGCGGCACGCTGATGAAGAGTGACGGTCATGACATTCCGTTTGAAACATTTCTTGGATTTAAAGGCGATAAAGTGCCGGATATTGACTTGAATTTCAGCGGTGTATACCAACCGACTGCGCATCAGTACGTCGAAACCATGTTTGGAAAAGGGTATGTCTTTAAGGCGGGTACCATCGGCACCCTGGCTGACAAAACCGCCTATGGATTTGTTAAAAAGTATTTGGAATCCAAAGGCCTTAAGTTTAATAAAGCGGAAGAGCAGCGCCTTGTAAACGGCTGCATGGGAACCAAACGCACCACCGGTCAACATCCGGCCGGAATGGTGGTTATTCCGAAAAAATATGATGTGTATGACTTTTGTCCCATTCAACATCCTGCAGACGATCAAAGCTCCAGCATTTTAACGACGCACTTTGATTTCCATTCGCTGCATGATACTATTTTAAAATTCGATATTCTCGGCCACGATGTGCCCACGCTGCTCAGAAAACTGTGCGATCTGACCGGCGTGCCTTTTGAAGAAATTCCGATGAATGATTCGGAAATATATCAGCTGCTGCAATCGCCGGCAGCGCTCGGGGTGACGCCCGAGCAGATTGACTGTGAAACCGGAACCCTGGCGCTGCCCGAAATGGGAACCAATTTTGTGCGCGGCATGTTGATTCAGGCAAAACCGAAAAACTTTTCCGATTTATTGCAGATTTCCGGCTTGTCGCACGGCACAGATGTTTGGATCGGCAATGCCGCCGATTTGATTGAAAACGGCACTTGTAACATTTCCGAAGTAATCGGTACCAGAGACAGCATTATGGTTTATTTGATTCATAAGGGAATGGAGCCGGCGCTGGCTTTTAAAATCATGGAAATTGTCCGTAAAGGTAAATCCAAAAAACTGTTGACGCCCGAAATGATTCAGGCGATGCATGATTGCGGCTGCCCCGACTGGTATGTCGATTCTTGTATGAAGATCAAATACATGTTCCCCAAGGCGCATGCCGCCGCTTATGTTATGGGAGCAATTCGACTCGGATGGTATAAAATTCACTATCCGTTGGAGTTTTATGCGGCGCATTTCAGCGTTCGTCCGGACGGATTTGATGCATTGGAAGTCGTCAAAGGGGAAGGGTACGTTCGCAATATCATTAAATCGGTGGAAAACCTCGGAAAGCTTGCCAAGGTTAAAGACACCGAAAAAGCGACTACTTATCAAGTGGTGGTGGAAGCAATGGAACGCGGCGTTGAATTTTTGCCGGTGGATTTGCAACATTCGGACGCTACCGATTTTACTGTGGAAAACGGAAAAATTCGTATGCCGTTTTCGGTTTTCAGCGGAGTCGGTGAAACTGCGGCCAGAAGCATTGCTGCTGCCCGCGATGAGGGCGGTTATCTATCGCAAGAGGAATTTCGTGTTCGCTCGGGCGTGTCTAAAACCGTAATTGAACTATTCAATCAAGAACACGTTTTCGGCGATTTACCGCCGACCTCACAAATGACTTTCTTTTAAGGGGGAACGATCGGTTTGACCGAATTTTTAGAAAAAGAGCACATTTTTTACCGTACCGATGTGCCGATTTCCACCATGACAACCTTTCGAATCGGCGGTCCGGCCGGCCTTGTGATTTATCCTGAGAATGAAAAGCAGGCAGCCGGTCTGATTCGGCA
>CAKRPM010000221.1 GCA_934378025.1 uncultured Eubacteriales bacterium
TGTTGGGATCGGCCACACCGTCAATCGAGAGTTTTCGGTCGGCACGCGTCGGAAAGTATCGGCTGCATACACTGAAAAGCCGCTTTAACAATATGCCTTTGCCGGACGTGGAAACCGTGGATATGCGCACGGAATATCAGAGCGGCAATATGAGTTTTTTAAGTCAATCACTGAAAGAGCAAATCGAACAAACCGTTCATGCCGATCAGCAAGTAATTCTTTTTTTAAATCGGCGCGGCGCACGCACATTGGTTGCCTGCCCGGCATGCGGCTATGTGCTGAAATGCCCGAATTGCGATATTTCCATGACCTATCATTCGGCCAATCAACGCTGTATTTGTCATTTTTGTTCGTACAGTATCAAGGCGCTGGACAAATGTCCGAAATGCGGTTCCCCGCATATCAAAATGACAGGGCTCGGAACCCAACGCGTGGAAACCGAACTGCGGGATATTTTTCCCGATACATCGATTTTGCGTATGGATATGGATACGGTTTCCGGGTATGTGGATTTTCAGCGTATGATGGATGATTTTGCCCATGGAAAGTATCAAATTTTGCTGGGAACCCAAATGATTGCCAAGGGATTGAATTTCCCGAACGTAACGTTGGTGGGGGTACTTGCGGCGGATCAATCGCTGTATATTGAAGATTTCAGAGCGGGAGAGCGCACATTTTCATTGCTGACGCAAGTCTGCGGCCGTTCCGGTCGATCGAAGGATGCGGGGCGAGCGGTTGTTCAAACCTTTTGCCCGGAGCATGAGGTGCTGCGTTTTGCCGAACAGCAAGATTATATTTCTTTTTACGAGTATGAAATTGCCTTTCGAAAAGCAGTATGCTACCCGCCGTTTTGTGATTTAGCACTGTTTACCGTCACAGCGGCAACGCTTCAAACGGCGCAAAAGGCGGCCGGGTTGCTTTTTGAAAAAATCGAACAGCATGCGGCAACGGATGCGGCGGATTTGCCCATACGTTTGTTGCGGCCCACGGTACCGCGCATTGCACGGGTTGCCGGCCGGTATCGGGTTCAGCTTATTGTAAAATGCAGAAACAGCGCACGGTTTCGTGCAATAATTCGTTTATGTATGAACGAAACGGAAGAGGCGCAGCGCGTAAAAATCGGCGTTGACATCAATCCGCTTTCATTTTCATAGAGAAAGGTGTGAAAAAATGGCATATCGAAACGTTGTAAAAAACGATATGGATTTTTTAACCAAAAAATCCCGGGATGTTACCGTCTTTGACGCGAAGCTGGATCAGTTGGTCGAAGACATGAAAGAAACGCTTGAACGTGAAAACGGCGTCGGTCTTGCCGCCCCGCAGGTGGGCATTTTGCGAAGACTTTTTATTGTTGATTTCGGAAATGATCAAGCGCATGATTATCGTGAGTTTATCAATCCCGTTATTTTAAAAACCAGAGGAAAAAATACCGATTATCAAGAGGGCTGTTTATCTTTTCCCGGTCGACTTTTTGTGGTGGAGCGTCCGAATTATGTGAAGATTAAAGCGCAGAATAAAAAAGGAGAGCCGTTTGAAATGGCTTTGGATGATTTTATGGCGCGCGCCGTAATGCACGAAAACGACCATTTAAACGGCATTGTGATTCCTATGATCGGTCAGGAGCAGGAACAAGAATGAAAATCATGTTTATGGGTACGCCCGATTTTGCAGTGCCGGCACTGCGGGCGCTTGCTGAAAAATATGAGGTGGTGTGCCTGGTATCGCAGCCCGACCGTCCAAGCGGAAGGGGTCACAAATTAGTGGAAACTGCCACCAAAATTGCAGCCAAAGAATACGGTATTCCGGTGGAACAGCCCGAAACACTGCGAAACGGTGCTTTTATGCCGATTTTGGAACGGTATCGCCCCGAAATGATCGTGGTGGCCGCCTACGGACGCATTTTGCCGGATGATGTTTTACAGTATCCAAAGCACGGATGTATCAATATTCACGGCTCGATTTTGCCGAAATACCGCGGTGCCGCTCCGATTCAACGTGCGGTGCTGAACGGTGAAAAGGAAACCGGCGTGACAATTATGTATATGGCGCATGATATGGATGCCGGCGATATTATTTCCATACAAAAAACCGAAATTCGCCCCAACGAAACGGCGGGCGAGTTGTTTGACCGGCTAAGCAGTCTGGGCGCTCAGGCGTTACTGGAGGTTATTGAGGATATTTATAACGGCACGGCACCGCGTACGCCGCAGGATCCTGCCCGGGTTACCATGGCGCCGATGTTGACCAAAGACATGGCAAAACTGGACTTTCATCGTTCGGCTTTGGAATTTGTTCATTATGTCTGCGGATTAAATCCTTGGCCGATTGCGATGGTGGAACATAAAGCCATGCCCATCAAGGTTTTTGCTGCGGAGCTCGGTGATGAAACAAAAGAAACGCCGGGCAGAATTTGCTCGATTGAAAAATCCGGTATTCACGTCGCCTGCGCCGACGGCCGATGCGTTGTACTGAAAACTTTGCAAAAGCCGGGCAAAAAGCCGACGGATGCCTATGCCTTTGCACAAGGAGAGCATTTACAAACAGGCGACGATTTTTAGGAGGACATCATGCCGATTTTTTATGATCGCTATTATATTTTTCTGGTTGTGCCGGCAATTCTTCTTTCGCTGGCGGTACAGCTTTTGCTGAAAAGCACTTATGCAAAATATAAAAGAATATCCAACAGTCGCGGATGTACCGGTGCGCAGATGGCGCAGGAAATTTTATCTTCGGGCGGCGCACAAGATGTTCGGGTGGAGTGTATTGACGGGAATCTGACGGATCACTTTGATCCGCGGGCGAAAATCGTTCGCCTCT
>CAKRPM010000222.1 GCA_934378025.1 uncultured Eubacteriales bacterium
TGTCGCAACAGTTCCGTACGATTCATACGCGCCCTCCTTTAAACGGCAAATCCAACGCCGGAAAAATCGTGCCGGCGTTGAGTGCCTCGTTATTTTCATATACGATCGTCCATTTCTGCGGCGGAATATACGCCATGGCCAGCGGCAGCGGCAGCTGTCCGGCCGTGCCGCCGGTCATATCGGAGATCTGAGAGGCAATTTTAAGAAATTGGTCTTCCAATTTTTTTACACTCCGTCCTTTGAAAAAATTTTGAAACAACGTTTCATTTTCAATGTATGAAAAATCCCCGAAGCGGTGCAAACTAACCCAAAAGGGGAGAAAAAAATGAAAAAACTTTTTTGGATCGGTGCGCTCGGTTACGGGCTGATCGAAATTCTTTGGCGGGGATATACGCATATCAGTATGCTGTTGGCGGGCGGCATTTGCCTGTGCAAAATGAAGGGGCTGATCAACCGCTTTCGCAGGCGTCCGCTGTGGCGTCTGGCGCTGAAAAGCGCCGTGATGATTACCAAAGTCGAATTTCTTTTCGGCGTGATCTTTAACAAAATTTTAAAGCGCGGCGTATGGGATTATTCCGATCGGCGGGGCAATATTGCGGGGCAGGTTTGCCCGTTGTACAGCGTGCTTTGGTTTTTGCTCAGTCTGCCGGTGTTGGCCGTGCTGCGAAAAAAGGACTTGTAAAATTGCGGAGAACTTGATACACTGAAGGAAAGAAACGAAAAAGGAGCGGATGTTTGTGAAAAAAACGATTGCGGAATTTAAAGCCTTTATTGCCAAGGGCAACATTGTGGATATGGCGGTCGGCGTCATTATCGGCGGCGCGTTCGGAAAGATCGTGTCCTCGGTGGTGTCCGATTTGTTTATGCCGTTGGTCGGGCTGCTGCTGGGCGGCGTGGATTTTTCGGCGCTGAGCATTACCCTGGGCGACGCGACGATTCGATACGGCGCGTTTCTTCAAAACGTTGTGGATTTTCTGATTATCGCGCTGTGTATGTTTTTGGTGGTCAAAGCGGCGGCAAAGCTGGCCGCATTTCATAAAAAAGAAGAGGCGCAGGAGGCGGCGCCCGTCAAGAGCGACGAGGTTGTTTTGCTGGAGGAAATCCGCGATCTTCTGAAAGAAAAGGAGTAAAATTGATGGAAAGTTTTACCTTGCTCGGGCACGCGGGGGCGAATATTCGGGGATATATTTATCCGCCGATCGGAAAGGCCAGAGCCGTCTTTCAAATTTGCCACGGTATGTGCGAATACATCGGGCGCTACGAGCCGTTTATTGCGTTTTTAAACAGTCGGGGCTTTTTGGTCATCGGGCATGATCACATGGGGCACGGCGGCAGCGCCGCAACGGCGGAAGAATTGGGCTATTTCGGCGAAAACGGCGCCGAAACGCTGGTGTTGGATACGCATGCCGTTTCCGTCTATGCCGGGGAGCATTATCCCGATCTGCCGCTGATTTTGATGGGTCATTCCATGGGATCGTTTGTCACCCGGGCGTATCTGGAGCGCTTCGGCAAGGAGCTGGACGGATGCATCATTATGGGGACGGCGGGCCCCAATCCTGGGGCGGCCGCCGGCATTGCCGCGGCACGTCTGATCGCGCGCACGCGGGGCGCGCACTATCGTTCAGGCACCCTGCAGCGCATGGCGTTCGGTTCCTATAACCGAAAAATCAAAGCGCCCAAAAGTCCCTCTGCCTGGCTGACCAAGGATGAGGCGATTGTTTCGGCCTATGACAAAGATCCGTATTGCAACTTTTTGTTTACCGCGGCGGGGTTTGAAACGCTCTTTACGCTGCTGCAGCATGTCAGCCGTCCCGCTTGGGCGGGGACGGTGCCCAAAGAGCTGCCCATTTTGATGGTGGCGGGCGCGCAGGATCCTGTCGGCGATTACGGCAAAGGGGTGCGCACGGTGTACGATCGGCTGCGCGCGGCGGGCGTGCGGGATATTACGCTGCATTTATACCCCGAGGGACGGCACGAAATTTTAAATGAGCCGGAAAAACAAACGGTTTACGAAGATGTCGAGCGTTGGCTGGAGGAGCGTTTTTAAAAGACTCCGCAAACCTCCGTTGCCTTGGCCGTCCAAACAAGCCGTCGGGCTGCGGCCGTCCTGCAAATTTTTAAAAGAAAAGCTGCCGAAAAACCATTGGTTTTTCGGCAGCTTTTTTATGCGTTGGGAAAGAGCGCTTTGTCGGGGCGCGGTGACCGGTGGAAAAAGGGCGACGGCAGGAGAAAAATTCGGGTGGAGAGGTGCCGCGCCAAAGGCAAAAAACGGCGGCAGACAGCCCCTCCGAAAATAGCGCCCAAAGAAAAGAGCATAAAAGGCAAAGCGTTTACAAGCCCTGCTTTTGTCAGGGATAAGGGCAAAAAAGCATAAAAGTCGAGCGCTTTTCCGTGTGGATTTGATCGGCGGCGGGTGTAATCCGTCCCGCGGCTCTACAACCGGCGTGTGCGGCGCCCAAAACCATTATAAAATGCACAAAAAGCGGGCAGGGGAAAGAACGCTTTATCGGAGCGCGGTAACCGGTGAAAAAAGGCAAAGGTCAGGGGCGCGGCGAAAGGCGGGCAAGCGTTATGGGGGAAAGGCGAATGTGCGGCGGGTGCGGCGGTTTGGTTTGGTGCAGACGGTGGAAAAAGGTAAAGAACAGCGCGCGGCGAAAGGCGGGCGAGCGTTATGGGGGAAAGTCGAATGTGCGGCGGGTGCGGCGGTTTGGTTCGGTGCAGACGGTGAAAAAAGGCAAAGAACAGCGCGCGGCGAAAGGCAGGCGAGCGTTATGGGGAAAAGGCGAATG
>CAKRPM010000223.1 GCA_934378025.1 uncultured Eubacteriales bacterium
ACTGAGAGTAGCGCTCGAAACCATGGAAATCTATGCACCGCTTGCACATCGTCTCGGTATGCAGAAAGTGAAAACCGAACTTGAGGATACGTCACTATCGTATTTGGATCCCGTAGGGTACAAAATGATTGTCGATCGCTTAAGCTCATTTGCCGACGCTTCCGGCGCTTTTATCAAAGAAACACTGCAAAAAATTTCAGAAAAAATTGAAGAATATCATATCAAATTTTCGATCGAACATCGTGTAAAGCATATTTTCAGTATCTATCGCAAGCTATTTACACAAAATAAATCGTTTGAAGAAATATATGATGTGTATGCGTTTCGCGTAATTGTAGACAGTACCAATGACTGTTATTTTGTACTGGGATTGATTCACGATCTGTTCAAGCCCATTCCGGGGCGATTTAAGGATTATATTTCAACGCCCAAGCAAAACATGTATCAGTCGCTGCATACAACGGTAATCGGCAGCAACGGTATTCCGTTTGAGGTGCAGATTCGTACTTGGGAAATGCACAATACTGCCGAGTACGGTGTGGCGGCGCACTGGAAATATAAAAGCGGTATTAAAGGCGGATCGGCCGCCGTTGATAACAAATTGCACTGGATTCGAAATTTAATGGAAGCGCATGAAGAGGTGGGCGACACCGAAGATTTCATCAGCGGCTTAAAAGTGGATTTGTTTTCAGAGGACGTTTTTGTTTTTACGCCCAAAGGCGACGTGGTGGATCTACCCTTAGGCGCCAATCTGATCGACTTTGCTTATTCCATCCATTCCGAAGTCGGCAATCACATGATCGGTGCGCGCGTAAACGGAAAAATTGTGCCGTATGACTACAAGCTGAAAACCGGAGAGATTGTTGAAATTCAAACCAGCGCCTCTAAAAATGCGGCACCTTCCCGAAATTGGATTACCATTGCCAAAACCAGCGAGGCACGCAATAAAATTCGCCAATACTTTAAAAAAGAATGTCGGGAAGAAAATATTCAAACCGGCATGGCAGATCTTGAAAAGGAAATTCGAGAACTCGGACTGCATCTGGAGGCGGAAGATAAACAAAATATTTTAGAAACCATCTGCGCCCGCATGCACTTCACACAAATTGATGATTTGTACAGCGCCATCGGTTACGGCGGTACGTCTGCATTTAAAGTCGCCAATAAAATCAAAGACATTGCCTTGAAAATGCAGAAAAAGGATATTCGCATTATTCCGGTGCATAAGACGAAAGCGTCAGCCGGCGGTGTAGTGGTTGAAGGCATTGACAACTGTTTAATCAAATTTGCCAAATGCTGCACCCCGTTACCGGGCGATTATATCTGCGGATTTATCACGAAGGGATTTGGCGTTTCCATTCATAAAATCGATTGTCCGAATGCCAAGGCGGGCATGGAAAAGCAACCTGACCGCTGGTTAAAAGCGCACTGGGAGGTTACCGACAACGCATCCTTTACTGCCACCATTGAACTGACTTCTAACGAAAAGATCGGATTGATGGCCTCGGTTGCCTCGCTTTTGGCGGATATGAAGGTTTCTATTCATGCACTGACAGCACGTCCCAGCCATTCCGATCCGTCGATTGTACTCATTCGGCTGAACATTGAGGTGCGCGATGTCGAGCATTTAAACGCTATTGTAACAAGGCTGAGAAATTTGAAAGATGTTCTTGAGGTGAAGCGGCTGTGATCAGAACAATCGAAACGGATTTTTTTGGTGCAAATGTTTATCTTATCCGTCGCAACGGCCATTATTGCCTGATTGATTGCGGCGGAACGCCGGAATTTCTTTTAAAAGCATTGGGGGAGATTACGCCGGAATACATTTTGCTCACCCACGGGCATATTGACCATATATTATCCCTTGATGCACTGTGGCAGCGCTACCGGCCTAAGGTCGTTATTGATCGGCAAGATCTTGCATTTTTGCGCGATCCGTCCTTGAATTTATCCCAACGCCTTTGCGGATTTCCTTTTATATTTTCGGAAAGCTGCATATTGCCGGAAGCGGCGCAGCAGGATCTTCAAATGCGCATCCTTCCGACGCCCGGCCATACGCCGGGATCGGTGACCTATCTTTTCGATCACTATGCGTTTACCGGTGACACCATGTTTCAAAACGGCATCGGCAGCACGGATTTTCCGCTTGGAGATTTGAGTAAAGAAACAAAATCCATTCAACGTCTTTTATCACTGCCGCCCGAAACTGCGGTTTATCCGGGACATGGCGCGGCGACAACCATTGCAGCCGAAAGAAAATACCATTTGCTATAAGGAGTGAAATTTTTGGCGACAATTCACATACAGACAATTGAACATTCCTTTACGTTTGATGTGATCAACGTTGCGCTCTTGTTTTGGCCGGGCAGCAAAATTTCACAGAACCGCACCAAAAATTGCACCGTTTATATTTGCTCTGAAGTACGCCAAAAGAAAAACTCGGTGCTTTGCCGCGCAAGCGTTCAAATAAATCACAAACGCTTTACGGCGCAAAAAACCGTCGCTCTCGACACGCAGCTGCTTGCACCGATCAAACAGACGCTTTTTAGGGCAGCGCAAAAAGCAACCGGAATTTGTCCGCCGTGGGGAATCTTGACCGGGATTCGTCCGATGCATATTTTCGAAAAACTGGCCAAAGAAAATGATTTGACCGCAGTGGATCAAATTTTGGCAGAGCAATTCTTTTTACAGCCGCATAAAAGAGCACTGTTGCAGGCAATTTATCAAGCGCGGCAACCGGCCTATTACCCGGGGGTGGGGCAGGATGTATCGGTATATG
>CAKRPM010000224.1 GCA_934378025.1 uncultured Eubacteriales bacterium
CCTATGGGAATGGCGATTTTTTCAAGACTGAAAAAGGTGGATACGGGGCTTTTGGATTATTGTGCCCGCCCGATTTATAAAATTGTATTTTCTCAGTCGGCCGAACAAACAATAGAAATGGCAAATGTATTTAAAAATCATCCTGATTTTGATGTTTGCCGCAGTTGCGAATTCTTTTTTGAAATTATGCCCAAAGGAATTAATAAGGGCTATTTTGTTCAAAAAATGCGTGAAATTTTAGGAGAACGGGTACATACTACGGTGGCCATCGGGGATTATGATAATGATATCGATATGATTCGTGCCGCCGATATTGGTGTGGCTGTCAGCGGCGGTGATGAAAATGTCTTGAAGGCAGCCGATTGGGTGGCACCGCCGGTTACGCAGCATGCACTTTCATGGCTGGTCGGCCGCCTGGAAGAAAAGATCATAAGGAGTGGAGAAATATGAGTGTGATTTACAATAACATTTTTACCGACGATTTTAAATCCAATTATTTTACGTTGAATTTTCTAATGCCGTTAAACGAGAAGACCTCTACCGGCTGCGCTTTGCTCGCTCAGGTGCTCAAACGCGGCTGCCAAAAATACGGGGAAATGGATCAAATCACCGCTTCTCTTGAAAAGCTCTACGGCGCGGATATACAGATATCTTCCGATAAAGTGGGGGAAAACATTTCCTTTACCGCGCAGGCTTCGTTTTTGGACAATTCCTTTGCTTTAAACGGCGAGGATATTTGCGGACAAGCCTTGGATATTTTGGCAGAACTATTATTGCGCCCGTTTGTGGAGGACGACGCTTTTCCGTCTCGGTATTTTTTACAGGAAAAACAAAATTTGGCTGATTATATTAAAAGTCAAATGAATGATAAACGTGTGTATTCGGTTTTGCGCTGCAAAGAAATTATGTTTTCGGATCGGCCGTATCGCTTCGGGAGTAACGGCACCTTGGAGTGCTTGGAAAGCATGACGGCGCAGTCTTTATATGCTTTTTACCGCGATATGCTGGCCGGCTCCGGGATAATGGTGACGTATATCGGACGAAAAATCGATGTTGAAAAAACGTTTGAGCATTTCTTTGGCTCGATATCGCATGACGCGCAAACATCGCTTTGTCCCGTTCGATTGGCTGACGCGGGCGACGTGAAGTCCAAGACGGAAACCTTTGACGTGGTACAGGGAAAACTGTGCCTCGGCTATCGTTTCGCCGACACCGTTGATTTATATGCCGCGCGGCTTTTTAATGTCATTTTCGGCGGCAGTCCGACCTCGAAACTCTTTTTAAATGTACGCGAAAAGCTGTCCTTGTGTTATTATTGCTCTTCCGGTTACGATCCGTTTGTACAAAGCTTGTTTGTTTCTTCGGGCATTGAGTTTAAAAATGTCGAATTGGCAAAAGAAGAAATCTTTCGGCAGCTGGAGGATATTCAAAACGGCAAAATGACGCACGAGGAATTTGAAAACGGAAAGCTGTATCTTTTGGACTATGTAAAAGGAATTAAGGATTCTCCGGGACAATTGGTGGCGGATGCAGTTCGCGGTCATTTGCTGGGCGTCACGGACGATATTGATCTTCAAATTCAAAAGATTGAAGCGCTGTCACCCGATGATATTGTTGCAGCTGCTTCAAAGGTGACATTGGATACCGTATACTTTTTGCGCGGGAAGGAGGAGACTCGATAATGGAGAAAACAATTGTTTGTCCGCAGGCGGACGGAAAATATATCAGAATTGATCATTCCTCCGGTGTTACGATTTTTTACTATCCCACCCCCAACAAAAGCAAAAGCTGCGCGATGATTGCAACGCGCTTCGGTTCCATTAACCGCGTTTTTCAAAAACGTGACAGCGAAGAATGGATGACGGCACCGGACGGAATTGCACATTTTTTGGAGCATAAGCTTTTTGAGGGGCCGCAGGGAAACGCCTTTGATTTTTATGCAAAAACAGGCGCGAAAGCCAATGCCTATACTTCAAATGATAAAACGGCGTATTATTTTATTGCGGCAGATCGGTTTTACGACTCGCTTGAAATATTGTTGCAGTTTATTAAAAATCCTTATTTTACACCGGAAAATGTAGAAAAAGAAAAGGGAATTATCGGTCAGGAAATTCGTATGTATGACGACGAGGCAACCTGGCGCGGTTATTTGGCGTTGACCAAAGCGCTTTATCAAAAACATCCGGTGCGCATTGATATTGCCGGCACAGAGGAAAGTATAGCGCCGATTACCGATCAAACCCTTTATGATTGTTATAATGTTTTTTATGATAATTCCAATTTGGCGCTTTTTATTGCGGGAGATCTGGAACTTGACAAAATCTTGGGCTTGTGCGACAAAAAGCTCGGAACGGCGCGTAATACGCAAATTCATCAAAAGTTTCCGAAAGAGCCGGAAGAAATCATGTGCGATTTTTCGGAAATTCAAATGGATATTGCACGCCCCGTATTTTTTATCGGCATTAAAGATTGTGAGGGCGGCGTCAGCGGTCCGGCCGGAGCACGGCATGATATTTGTGTAAAACTGCTCAGTGACGCTTTGTTTGGCCCCTCCGGAGCATTTTACAGCCGGCTTTATAAAGACGGTGTGATCAATTCGGAATTTTCCGTGGATTATGAACGCGGCGTCGGATATGGTTTTTTGCTGTTTTCCGGGGAAAGCGATGATGCGCATGCCGTGCTGGAGGCTGTGCGGGAAACATCTGCGGGTTTGATGAACCGCGCTGGAACGAACTAAACTCAGCTAGTGCCGTA